>CAZHOC010000717.1:0-3900 GCA_964534295.1 uncultured Bacteroidia bacterium
GAGACCGTCATCGTCCGGCCTGTCGGCGGCGACCCTGTCGATGCCACCGTGAGTTTCTCCTACGATGACGTGCTTACAATCACGCCGACCTCCTACCTGCAGGCTGACACCACCTACGAAGTGGAGATCGTCGACGGTGGCATCAAGGATGTCTGCGGCAACGGCATTGTCGGCTGGGGCAATTTCTTCTTGGGCGGTGCTCCAGTTTACCCTTACGCGTCCTTGTATAGGTTCTGAGGTAACATTAAAATCCAGTAATTCTACCGGAAAGGTCTGCTCGTTTCCGGGAGGTCCCATGCTTACGTTATCAAAGGTAGCATAGGTCAGCGTTTGATTCGCATGGCTAGTAACGGCCAGTCCGGAATAAAAGTTAGTACCAAAGTTGAGGGTAGTTTCTTCCACCTTAGTCCAATTTTGACCATCAGGAGATACTTCCCCGTAGACTTTATTGCCGGTCTTCACAAGACGCACCCAATAGGGCAAATTGATGGCGCCTGGTCCACTTTTGGTACTGATCGTGCTACCGCCATTTTGAGTTCTCCTTTGAAAAGACCATCGTCCTTCCGCGGAGGTGTATAGCATTACATTAGCAGCATCAGGATCTATCCCCGTTCGGATCATTACCCCAGCTTTGGCCCAGGCATCGGTACTATCTAGGCTCATGACTCGGGTTTGAACTTGTAGATCAGGCCCGTTGCCCAAAGTTTTGAAAGCGTATTGAAAGGCATCTTCAGTGCCCCAGATATCTTCTCCTGAAGCGGAAAAGCTAAACGTAGTAGAGATCGAGTCATAACAGGCACTACCGCTCTGCCCTACAGCCCCAATGTCTCCATTGAGCCAATCAGTAGGAAGGTAGCAGGTATTTCCACCATTAACGACGGTATCACAGGCAAAACCACTTAAGCCAATATTGATTGGCATATCCGCTACTTGAGAAAAGTAAAATTTATCGATTCCTAATCCTTGCTCGCGAACCGCAATTTCTATCACATTGGCCCCTGCATTCAGGTTAAAGCTTTGCGGGCTGTTGTTGTTATTTGCATTGCGTACTTGATCCCAGATATAACTTCCTTTTCCGGTTTCTACGCCTCTGGCGAACGCATGTAGCCATTCTTCTAGATTGGTATAACCATCGCCATCATCGTCTCCGCTTGGATTATCTGGCAAATCAAGAGCACGATATTGAGAAGCAAGTACTGGCCATCCGCCTGCACTTTGTTGACAACCAGATACACAGGTTACTACTGCCTTAGTTTCATTTTCTAGATGATCAAAGAGTGCCTTATCCAGATAGTTGCGATCCAAGGGCCTAGCCCCAGCTTGGCTTTTGACATAATCCATCACCTTTTGATGATTGGTTTCATACTGAAAACCATTGATCCATGCTGCAGGCGTTGAACTTTGGATAGCACTATTAGCGTCCTTGACGTAGTTCCACTGATTACTATAGCTCACCTCTGACCACCAGTTGGCGTCCATATACAGCTTACTACTAGACAATTGACCGTTTTGGTCAAAAGTTACGGGACGCTCATGCGGTAAATTGTAGGACATATCAGGTCCTTCAATAAAGGCATTGCCCACTACTGTACTATTGGTGGGGAAACCACCTGAGCCATAAGCATTGCGATTGCTGAGGTAGACAAAACGCAGGACTCTATCATACAGCATATTATTAGCGAAGATTAGCTCGGGAGAGCGGCTCAACGGTTGTCGGTCCCGATTTCCAGCATAATAAGAGCCCATAATCGCTACTCTAGTTTGCTGATCGTATGGGCCGATTAAGTTGCCATAACTTGGTTGCCCATCAACTTCGAATGGATCGCGCATTGCTTGGGCGATGATGCAGTTATTGATGGTTACATCGCCAATTAAGCCCCAAAGGTCCAGATTTTCGTCCATTCCCCAAGCCATGCTTACATGGTCGATTACGACATTGCCGACTCGACCTGCAGTGCCGTTGATTTGTAAGCCATCGCGGTTTCTATAATCAGTTCCAGGCCCATCACCAGGTCTTATACCGATATGTTGAATCAAAACATCATCGGTCCAAACTTGGATTCCGTGGCCCCGTCCCAGCAAGATTCCAGGAGCGGGAGCAGTTTGCCCTGCGATGGTGATATAGGGGTTTTTAATACTAAGCGGAGAGTTCAAATCAATGAATCCACTTACCTCAAAAACACAGACTCGGGGTCCATTGGCTTGGACGCAAGCACGTAGTGATCCAGGTCCGCTATCATTGAGATTGGTAACCTTGATAATTTGCCCTCCTCTACCCGCTGGGGTATTGATCCCATATCCTTGACCGCCGGGAATAACGGGCAATGGAGCGTTTGGAGTGGGTTGATCAAGGGGTGAGAGCGCAATATCGTCCCATGGGACCCAATCGCCTCCGTTGATTCTCATCCAAAGGGAATTGGACGCAGGGTCAATTGCTTTTACTCTAGCATAAGCAAAGTAATTCCCAGCTTCAGGGGCGTCAATTTCATATCTAAGAATTCTATTGGCGTCTGAGGTGGGTGCATTAATAAAATCTGGTCCGAGGGCTTGCACAGCGTCAAGATTCTCGGGTAGGCTATCGGCGGAATTTACCCATTGTTGGGTCCATGAACCGCACTCGGCTTCGATCCAGATGTTTTGTGTGAAAAGGGAAAAAGGAAACAAGAGAATAAATAAGGGAAGAACAAAGATTTCCCTAGAAAACATAAACAGGTTTAATTAAAGAATGAGCTAACTGCGAGCTATTTAAGAGAATAATCCGGAATAAAAAATTATATTTTCGCTAAATGATTACGTTAACATATATAAAATGCCTCCGCTTGGAGGCACTTTATTTTTTGGGTCTCGGCACAGCAAAATCGAGTGCTTATGCCGTAGGCACTAAGTCGTTTTTAAGGATAGACTCAATTAAATTTCGGTAGTTCCTTTGAAAGGCTTCGTAGGTATAATTCTCAGAAATAATATCAAAACTATTGCTGCTATACTCCGCTCTGAGCTCATCATCTTCTACCAGTTTTTGCAGCGCATCGGCTAAGCCTCTATAGTCGCCTATCGGCAAGATATTTCCATTTTGCCCTTCTCTCGCCAATTGATTGTTATCACCGGCATTGGTAGCTACTATTGGTAAAGAATAGCTCATTGCTTCCATTAAGGAATTGGAAAGCCCCTCCACTAAAGAGGTGCAGAGGTAGAGATCCGCCTCCGCATAATAGTCGCCTAGATTGGGCGGACTGATTATCATTTCGGCCTCTTCTTCAATGCCATACTGTTTAATCCAAGCCCTTACTTGCTCTTCTAGCTCTCCATACCCAATCAATTGGAGCTTGACTTTTCTCCTGCCTTGCAGGTTCTTTTTGAGCCATTGAAAGGTCTTTATCCCCGTTTCCAGGTCTTTTTGTTCGACATAGCGTCCGACTGAGATAATTTTTATGGGCTCCTTCGGAGAACGATAACGCTTGACTTGATCCAGCTCAATGCCATTGGGCATCACGAGTAAGCGTTCGGCGCTGTAGCCGTACTTAATAAAGTTATCTCTCCCGGTATAACTATTAGAAATCGCGTAATGCAAGCAGTGATTATAGATTTGATGCAAAACTACCCGCTTAGCACGGCCTAATTCAGCATTACGGATGCCTCCAATAATGTGGGGCACATGCTCCAGTCTACCCGCTAAGCCACCAATGATCGTATCGCTGGGCAGATAGGTAAACATCATTTCGATCTGATTTTCTCGCAGGTAAGCGCGCAGCTCGGCAAACTTTTTCAAGGCAGAGCCTTTGAGAAAATGAAAGGGCAGCTGTTCCTTTTCTATATACCTGAGATGCTTTTCGTGTTGAGGTTGTTCGTCCAATATGACTAGGTGCACATTGGCGTATCCTTTAAGCGCTTTGACAAGCATCA
>CAZHOC010000718.1:0-3895 GCA_964534295.1 uncultured Bacteroidia bacterium
GTTCGAGTCGATATTGATTCGCGTCTTTTCTTTGGCTTAATCGCCTCATTTCACCGGGATGAGGAGTGAGGACACAATTATTAGTGAGCAAATCCTGCCAAGATTCGATTTGGGAAAGAATATTCAGTCCATCCGCATCTATGAGTAAGGGTACTTTTACCAAGGGCAATAGGGCTTGCAGCAAAGCTTTTGCCTCTTCACTAGTCCCCATACCGGGACCTATGGCAATAGCCGTTTTGCCTTCCATCAGTCCTTGAATTCTCTCTAAATCGCTAAGGACAAGGGATGAGCGTTCGGCGGAGCCTAGACCCACACACATAGCCTCAGGAAGACGACTCAGCAATACTTCTCGGCAGGGCTCAGGGCAGGCGACTGTACACAAACCTACTCCTGCTCTCATGCTCGCTTCAGCACTGAGGCAAATGGCTCCTGCCATGTCCTTACTACCTCCGATCAATAAAATATGGCCAAAGGTGCCTTTATGCGAATCGCTGGGACGATTTGGCGTTAAGCGTTCCACGAAGTGCTCATCTAAGACTCTACGCTTTATCCCTAGCAAATCCACTACCTGAGGCCAAATTTCAATATCAAGCGTATGAATCTCTCCGCAGGTATTTGCTGCAGGAGTAACGTAATGACAAATCTTGGGCAATTGGAAAGTGAGGGTATGCGAGGCAGGGATCACCGGATTTAACATAAAACCAGAACTAGCATCCATTCCACTAGGTAAATCGATAGCGACACATGTTAAATCTTGGCCACGAAAAAAAGCGATCATTTCAGCGATAGTGCCTCTCAGAGCTGAGTCTATCCCCGTACCTAACAAGGCATCAATCAGGAGGGCTTGGTTTTCAAGGTAAGTGTGCTTTTTAGCAGCATCCCATCTTTTTATTGAGATCGGCAATTGCCGAACGATTTCGTAATTGATGCCAGCATCTCCCTGAAAGCGTTCCCCAGCATGGGAAAGTAAAATCTCTACCTGCTTACCTGCCAAATAAAGTCTCCTAGCGATGGCCAAACCGTCTCCCCCATTATTGCCTGGCCCTGTAAGTACGAGAAAATGCTCTTGCTCAGGATAGAGGGTAAGGATCTTTTCCGTGGCTAATCGCCCGGCCGTTTCCATCAGCATAATACCGGGAAACTGAAATTGCTCGATCATAATCTGATCGGCGCGGCGGATCTGATCAGCATTGGCGAGTAGCATGGTGATAAGCTTATTCTTGGATCAGGCCCTCATCACGCATCATCCAGTAGGCAGATTGGGCTACAGATTGGCCATTTTGCATGAGGGAAGGTAATAGTATTTCGCGGAGGAAAAGTCGTTTTTTGGGACGAAAATGAATGATAAACTTGGCTCGAGAAACTCCTTTTACCGCTTCTTTATATTCTACCTTTTCGATTTCAGAGCGCGGGATTTTAAGCGAGAAAGCATATTGCCGGCGCTGAAACAAAGCAAAGAGGGTAACGCCACTAAATACTGCAAAGAATAAGGCAAGGAAATAGTTCTCGATAATGATAGCTGTCAATGTTAGCAAAGCAAACAAAATGGTCAGCATCAAATAAAGAAGGCCCTCTCCTCGCCAACCGCGTCGAGAAAGCCAGCGCAAAAAGGCACCAGAAAGCCCTTTGTATTGGAGCTCTATGCGGTCAGAATAGATCTGACAATAACCGTTTTTAATATCAAAAGAACGGGTACGAACCATAGGTGATTACTTTGCGGCGGCTTCGGGTGAAGAAACACGAGACATATAATAGTCGATCAAGCCTTGCTCGCGATAGAGCTTACGGCGAACCTTAAATTTATCATCCTTGGGTACTACATCCCAAAGGCGATTAGGCCAGTCCTCTACCAAACCATAATCCCATTGAGATTCGATGTAGATTTGGTCGGTTGGAAGTTTTTCAAAATCGCCGGTATAAGTCGTTTTGATCTTTTTGCCTTTTTCATCTTTGCTCTCGATCACCAAATCTTGGATGTTGAGCTTTTCTTCTTTTAGCGCTTGATTACCATAGATATCTGACCAAACGTAATATTGCGCTTTGGCAAGATTGATGAGCCCGCCTTTTTTTACTTCAAAAGTGGTCGACTCTAATTCTTTTTCATCTGCCTCGTCAGTGACTGTGATTTTGTGGAATCCTGGCTCTAGTTTTAGTGCCACATGGCCTCCTGGATTCATGCGATAAGTGAGCTCGTCTAAATTAACGATCAGGGTAGTTTCACTATCGTTATCAAGGTCGATATTGGTTTGTTCTCCAAACTGATCACAGGCCGCTAAGGCAAAGAGACAAAATAGGCTTAAGAGCAATCTTGAAATGTGCATGGCTTAAAAATCAGACGTTTTGAGGAGATACGCAAATTTAGCGCATGATACGTCCCTCTTTTAAGTATTCACGCCTAATTCCTTGCAATATTGTGGCCTCAACCCAGCTAATGAGGTTCATTTTGTTGCTTTGCAAGCAACAGCTAGAGGAAAAATTCTTTATTTTTTGCTTGGGTTTATATTTCGAGCCACTTAAATACTTTTAAAATAGTATTTGTAAATAATGCTTTTGTGAAATAAATACTTTTGTTATCTTTGCAGACCCAAAGTAAAAAACCGAAATGGCAAAGAAGAGTAAAGCAAATCGCATACAGGTTATTTTGGAATGTACCGAGCACAAAGAGTCAGGTCAGCCAGGCACTTCTCGTTACATCACTACCAAGAACCGCAAAAACACGCCGGGCCGCATGGAATTGAAAAAATACAACTCCACCCTTAAGCGTTATACCATTCACAAAGAAATCAAGTAATAACCTATAAGTCATGGCAAAGAAAACCGTTGCAGGATACCGGGACAAGTCTAAGAGTAAAGGGTTCACCAAAGTGGTACGTACGGTGAAAAATCCTGAGACTGGTGCCTATATCTTTAAAGAAGATATCGTACCTACTGACATGGTCAAAGAATTTTTGAAGGACAACAAATAGTCCTCAAACAAAAATCTATTCAAAAATCCGATTCGCTTACTGCGGGTCGGATTTTTGATTTTTGTAACTTAGGACCCTACTATAAGTTTGCTCGCTTTCGTTATTGCTAATAAAACCCTATGAAGCGCACCTTTGATTGGATGCAGGCCTTTTGCCTTTTATTCTTTATTATTCTTTCAGCTTCGCTGAACGCCACCACCATCAGTGTAACCTCAAACGCGAATGCAGGAGCAGGTAGTTTACGTCAGGCAATCTCAGATGCACAAAGTGGAGATAGCATCAATTTTGTAATCACAGGACAAATCGTCCTCGACTCCCAAATCGTCATCAGTAAAAATCTTGTTATTCAAGGCCCGGGAGCGCCAGACCTCGCGATCTCAGGCGGCAAAATGACACGCCTTTTTGAAATCGCGGAAGGGGATACTGTCAGCCTTAGTGGCTTAAGCTTACAAGACGGTAATGTCTACAGCCTATTGTTCCCCGCTGGAGGGGCTATTGTGAATAATGGCTACCTAAGCTTAAGACAATGCTACCTCCATAACAATGAGGCCGGCTATGGGGGAGCCATACTCAGTGGTTTCCAAGGCTTAGATACCAAACTTGAATTATTTGACTGCACCTTTGCTTTTAACACAGCCTTAGATGCCGCAGGCAATCCAGCGGGGATCCCAGAAGCAGGTGGGGCAATTTATATTGATGGTGCTCTCAACGGCAGCGCCGATGTAGACGCTTGGAATTGTACTTTTTCCAATAATAGAGCAGATTCGACCGGAGGAGCGATTTTCCTTACTGGAGACAACATACTGCCTCAGCAAACCAGTTTCGAAGCGAACAATTGCACCTTCGTCAATAATGCAGCAGAATTGGTAGCAGGGATTGCCTACAATCGTTCTCCAGTAGTAAGGACTCGCAATAGCCTTTACGCCAAT
>CAZHOC010000719.1:0-1961 GCA_964534295.1 uncultured Bacteroidia bacterium
ACACGATTGAATATTGTGGACGATAGAGGGTGTGGATTTAAGTTATGAGTTTTAGACACTTCATTCAAATCTCCAATAAATCAAGCCTTCCGCAATTCTAAAGCTGCTCCATAATCCGATTCTTCGTATATTTGCGGCGCGTTAAACACTCAAATCAATCTCAAAAATATGAATCGTGTACTCAGTCTATTGCTAATTGCAGTTATGGCATTTGTTGGATTTGCCTGTACTGAAACAAAGCAAGCAACTGCTGAAGAGGAAACAACATCGACCGAAATGATGGCCGAAGAGACTCCTTCTGATGTAGCATTTGAAGTAAGTATCCTAAACGACTCTATCCCTAGTCCACGCAAAGAAATGAAAGCTAGCATTGATGGTGTCAATGTTACTGTCAACTATGGTAGCCCTTCTGTAAAAGGACGTACCATCTTTGGTGATCTTGTACCTTACGATCAAGTATGGCGTACCGGAGCCAATGAGGCGACCATGATCACTGTCTCAAAAGATGCCACTATCAATGGCCAAGCTCTGCCAGCTGGTACTTATGGCTTATTTACCATCCCTGGTGAAAATGATTGGACTTTGATCTTCAACAAGGTTTCTGAGCAATGGGGCGCTTATCAGTACGATGAGGGCGAAGACCAAATGCGTGTCAAAGTTACCCCTATGGCTGCCGAAGCTGCTTCTGAAACCCTCGAATTTGGGGTTGAAGAAGGCAATGTAGTGATGATGTGGAGCGATCTCAAAGTGCCTTTCCCTGTTATGGGAGGATAGGCTACTGCCAACTCATATAAGCAACTCTATTTCTGCCGGCAAGCCATGCGGTTTTGCCGGCATTATTTATTCTGATACTATAAAAATTTTCCTGATTGAGTTGGGTCCAGCTATCTCCGCCATCATCAGAGTAAGACATGCCTGGGCTACCGATCGCAAATATTTTTTGGCCACCGCTTCGCGGAACGTATTGCACGCATGACCTAAAGGCAGGAGCTTCTCCATCATTGAGTAGGGACCAAGTTTTACCACCGTCTGCAGTAATGGCTTTGGTGGCAAAGGCACTATCTTTTTTGTTCCAGTCTCCTCCCCAGACGATGCCGTTATTGTCATCTCTAAAGGTGATACTATAAATGCCAGTCATTTGGCCCCCTTGCTGGATGGGGGTATCAAATACTTCCCAGCTTTCTCCGCGGTCAGGACTATGAAAAACCCTTGCCTTTTGCCCACCCGTAACTAGCCAGGCATGATCTCCTGAGAGGGCAATATTGGTATTGCTGGCGGCAAAACCAGCCTCATCATCTGCTAAGGGAGGGAGTTCCCCGCAGGGAATCTTGTACCAAGACTCTCCTCCATCACGGGTCATCAAAACCGAAAGGCAATTGGCTTCCGTCGGATCTCCTACGGCAATCCCAGTCTGTGCATCCCAAAATTTGAGTGCATTATAGTAAGCATCTGGATGATCCTCCTGATACTTAAGCTCCCAGTTTTTTCCCTCGTCCCGAGAACGAAAGAGCATGGCGGGCGAGCCAGTGCTAAGTAAGTATTTGGCATCCTCAGTGATGGCCAAAGCTCGAAAACCAAATTCTAGATCGCCTACGCGGATGCTATCAATCGTCCAATGCTGACCCGCATCATGGCTAAAGCCATAAACGCCCCCTGAGCCAGCAAACCAAGCATTTTGCTCATCTATGGCTTCAATGGCCCGCACGCTGCTAGGCACAGCTGTCGCAATAATTTGAGGTTTAGGAGTAATGGAGACGCTTTCTGCGGGAGCTTGCGGACTTTGAGATGATTGACAAGCGAGGAGAGAAAGACTAAGTAGTAGTAGCAAGAAGTGTTGTGACATAGTCGCAAGCTAAGATTTTGCACGGAAAAATCCCTAAGTGTAATTTCCCTCTCTATTGAATTGAAATTATGCTAAGCAAAACAGACCTCGCCCACACTGCCCATCGCATCAGACCCTA
>CAZHOC010000719.1:1971-3893 GCA_964534295.1 uncultured Bacteroidia bacterium
GGTGCTTTGGATTATGTACCACGGCAAATAGTTTTTTGACTTCTCGCTTACTCAATGAGATATCAGGGGCAGATATCTATTTTAAATGTGAGAATTTTCAGCGTATGGGAGCCTTTAAAATGAGGGGAGCTGCCAATGCCATTTTTCAACTGACCACCGCCCAAAAGGAGAGGGGAGTGGTAACGCATTCTTCGGGTAACTTTGCCCAAGCCTTGTCTCTGGCTGCTCAGAGCCTAGGAGTAAAAGCTTATATCGTGATGCCAGAAAATGCGCCTGAGGTGAAGAAAGCCGCTGTCAGGGGCTATGGAGGTGAGATCATCCTTTGCCCGCCAACCTTGGCCGATCGGGAGGCAAATGCCCAAAAGATACAAGACGAAAGCGGGGCTACTTTTTTGCATCCTTCAAATGATGATCAGGTAATTTTAGGTCAAGGTACAGCAGCGCTCGAACTATTGGAAGAAGAACCTGATCTTGAGGTTTTAATGGCGCCTGTTGGCGGCGGTGGTTTGATTGCCGGCACTGCTTTGGCAGCTCATCACTTTGGAAAGAATTGTATTACTGTCGGAGGCGAACCCTTTGCGGTTGATGATGCTTGGCGTTCGCTGCAAAGCGGAAAAATAGAAACCAACGAAAGCACCCATACGATCGCTGATGGTTTGAAAACTCAGTTAGGGGATCGCAATTTTCCTATCATCCAAAAGTTGGTGGATCGGATTATCCGGGTGGAAGAGGACGAAATTGTCGAGGCATTAAGATTGGTGTGGGAGCGGATGAAAATCATTATCGAACCCTCCTGTGCGGTGCCTTTTGCAGCCTTATTGAGAGAAAAGGAGGCCTTTGCCGGCAAGAAGGTAGGAATCGTTCTATCAGGAGGGAATGTAGATCTCAGTAAACTGCCTTTTTAAGCAGGAAGTGTAGCCCTAAAGACAGCCTTGCAAACTCTTAGGGCCTATCTTTGTTGTGTAATAAAGAGACAATCAATCTTCAAATTATGAATTGGAACGACGTAATTAGATACGCAAAAGATGGAAGTCCTGCTCCAGATAGAGTAGTGCGTAAAACTGAGGCCGAATGGCGAGCGCAGCTTACGCCAGACCAATACTATATCACTCGTCAAAAAGGTACAGAAAGAGCCTTCACGGGTGCCTATTGTGAGATTCACACAGCCGGAAAATACAACTGTATTTGTTGTGGTACCCCACTCTTTGACTCGAGTATAAAATTTGATTCTAGTTCTGGTTGGCCAAGCTTTACAGAGCCCATCAAAGACAATGCGATTAAATACGAAGCGGATTATTCTCATGGTATGACCCGTATTGAGGTGATGTGTAATACCTGCGATGGGCATTTAGGTCATGTGTTTCCTGACGGACCTCCGCCAAGTGGGCTTCGTTTTTGTATCAATAGTCTTTCGATCGATCTCGAAGAACAGAAGGTCTAAATGGATCTCCATCAAATAATTTTAAATCTCCCTCCCGATTATTCGGAAGTAAAATATCAGGGTAAAACCTATGGCTTGACGCGTCAAGACTTCAATGCCGGGCGAAGCCTGAAAGTATTTGCCGAAGAATTGGGAGGGACTGATTTTATCAGTTTTAACTATTATCTCGTCCAATCTGGACCACAGCTAAAACCCTGCGAAATGCCACGAGAAAAGGTAGAAGCCTTTTTGCATGGGATAAATGCTTCAGCTTAGGAGCTTATAGCAAGATAGGTTTGCCCTCGAATCAAGTTTTTTGCTAAAAGCAGCTTTTTTATTTTTGATATTGGAAATTGCAAAATATCGAAAATGAAAGTTTCTTTTACCGCCCTCTTATTTCTTCTCCTTAGCACCAGTTTATTTGGACAGAGTCCGCAAAAATTAAAAGTGTTTGGCAATGAGCCCTTGCCATTGAGTTCTGCGCAGCTAGAACAAAAACTAG
>CAZHOC010000720.1:0-3890 GCA_964534295.1 uncultured Bacteroidia bacterium
TGCTGGGAGTCAGCAACAAGTGCGTTGTGGAGCTCAGTTATGTAGCTGAAATAAGAGTTTAAGCTATCACGTAGCCCAAAATCAGCGCCATTACCGCGACGATCGGAAGCTTCATCATCCTCTCCCATCCAGTATTGATAGTTTTCTTCTAGTTCATCGATTCTTTTGAAGGTGTTTGCCTCAGGATCAAAGTCAGCGATTTCCATCATCTTGAGGCTATGCGCATTAATGATATTGACTAAGCGATCAGTACGGACTCTAATCTGATCTAAAGTATCCAGTAAGCCCTTGTTGGTCTCTTTCCCTTCATTCTTAATTTCATCATTTATTTCTCCTCGGAGGTAATCAATGGTGTTGAGATTTGCCCGATTGGCATCTGTTGCGGAAACAGATAGACGGTCATGAAAGGTCAAAAAGGCGTCTAAGGCCTCAGAACTCACATTGAGTGCGAGCATGGCAGTGAGGATCAAATACATCATATTGATCATCTTTTGCCGATTGGTTTGCTTTTTTCCAGCCATAATATTCTCCTAGTTTTTAGCCATAAAAGAGCATAGCTATCCCGGGGTAGATGAGGTGAATCACTACCAAACTGAGCGTTCCCCGAAGGGGCCAAAACAACTAATGCGGGTTTTATCTACTTAATGCAGGAGAACAGAAAAGATACGATTACGCACAAAAAAAAGGCCCCATCAAAAGATGGGACCTATATTCATTCTCTTAAGTACTGCTTAGTAACTCCAGAGATGGTGCTCAAATTCAACTAGCTTCTGGCGACGTTGCTCAGCCTCAGGAAGAGACTGGACACCAACACCTGAAACATTGATGATAAAGCTGTGGAAAAGGCGCATTTCGAAAACTTCTTTCAAAGTTTTGTACTCAGCATCGTTAAAACGATTTTTCCACTGGGCCTGATCAAGCGTTTCCATCACTTCTTTATAAGCAAAAGTACATAATGGTTTCTCAGGCAAAGTTTCTCCTGGATCGGTCCAGATAATCTCAATGAATTGGATATCGTAAACCATGTCAGAACGAGTCTTATCAAAAATGCGGTCTTCTACAAAGTGAACTACATTTTCGAAAGGAGCGGAATCAAATTCAGCGCCAGCGTCGGCAGGACCAGCAGCAAATGGATCATCACCACCGCTAAGGTCATCACCTAGGCCATCGTCGCCAAAACCATCATCTCCGAAGCCCCACTCGTCTTCACCACTGAAGTCGTCGAATCCGCCGCCGTCGCCACCGTCATCGCCGAAGCCATCATCAAAACCGGAGTCGAAATCATCTTCTCCAGAGAGGCTACCTTCGATTTCTTGGATACGGGCCAATACGTCTTCGTAACTAAGCGGCTTTTCCAGGCTATCAGGATGATAAGCCACGAACTTGCCTTGCTTAAGGCCGTCAAATAGAGCCATAATCAGTCCACTCTTACTAGTATACTGACTATTGTCGGTGTAGAATTTGTTCTCCCGGTCGATCAAGGGAGCATTAATCTTCTCGTTTAGATCGATACGGTTTACGACCTTTCTACGCCAGAAGTGATCCTCGATACGAGGAGGGTTTTGTGCCAGTGCTTCAACAGAGAACAGGACACAGATTAAGCTAACAAGAACGTACTTTCTCATGATGCGTCTGAAATATATTATCTAACTACGATCGATAGCATACGTTCAACTTCGGTAAACTTCTCTTCAACGCGTTTGTTAGCGAAGTTGATACGGTAAATGTTGTTGATACGGATGTAGACTTTAGTACCAGGACGAGCCTGACGCACTTGAGTACCCAAAGAAACTGAAATCGCCTTGGTTGCGTCTTTTCCATTAGCCGAAACCGAGTTGACCTTAGTTGGAGGACCTAGTGAAAGCTGAGCAAGTACATCGATACTAGAGATCATGTAACGAGCATCTTCCGGTAGGTTAGATCTGAAGTCTGCATCAGGAACGAGACGAACCTGAACACGACTAGTCTTTGGAACTGGCGTGGCACCGCTGGTAGGCTTGCCGTTTACAGCCATATCGATGGTCGGTTTGGGTGGACGAATAACTTTGTAGTCCACATCACCGATCTTGATCTTCTGTCCGTTGGTGTTACTATTTACCGTTACTCTACAAGTTTTGGCAGAAGGAACAATACGGAACTTCTTAGCAACGCTCTTACTTGGGATGACCTGAGCACTAGAGGCTGTAATAACAGGCTTGTACTGGTCGCCCAAAGCAGGTACGTCAATATTTACATCGTTACCACACTGTAGGTAAAGTACCTGAATAGCAGCAGAAGTAACAACGATTTCTGGTTTACGAACGACAAATTGACCTTCTACAGGCAGGATATCAAAACCACCCGTGGCCTTAGGCACTTGAATGCTGGCAGTGTATTTTTGAACACCTTCTTTACCGTTTTTAGGAATCACACTACCGCTTGCTGGAATAGTAAGGGTAGCAGAGTTTCCATCTTCTGACATCTTGATAGAACCGTTGCTCGAAGAGAACTTAGGCTTGATAGCAGAAGAAGACATTGCTACATAGAGATTTGTCGTATACTGAAGACCAGCAGGGACAATCGCTGAAGTAGGTGCATCAATAGGTACAACCTTATCCACTTTAAAGGTGGCAACACCCAGACGACCGTTGAGGAGGTCTAGCAATTCTTTTTGCTTTTCGTAGACATCAAGCTTAAGTGCTTCTAGCACAGCCATGTTAGCAATAACTGGAGCATCGAAGGTATAACGTTCCCAGCTTTTTGTCTCACCAGTAGTACCAATAGTATCTTTCAATACTTCAGGTGTGATTTTGAGGGAGTCTCCTTTCACATTGTAGTTATAAATTTCAGCGAGTTCTGCATAGTATTGATCAAATGCATTTCTCAGTTTATAACCTTCTCCACCACCGCGGCCATCATTAGCTTGCTCATCGCCATCTGCACCCACCATCCAATACTGTAGGTTTTTCTCAAGCTCGTCCTTTTTGCCGTACTCACCTGTTTCAGGGTCTGGCTGGGCGATAGAATCCATTTGGGCCATATGGCCATTTATCAGACCAATGATCGCGGTAGTCTTACCTTTGATCATATCGAGGGTATCGAGTAGGCCTTCGTTTGTACGCTTACCTTCGTCCTCGATTTCGTCGTTGATCTCTGCTTTCATACCATCGATAAAGGCATTGGCATTGTCATTAGCATTGCCTACAGAGACACTTAGTTTTTGTTTGAGGTTGTCGAATGCATCGAGTACCTCTTTACTTACATTCATCGCCAGCAGTGCGAGCAACACGAGATACATCATGTTGATCATCTTCTGCCGGGGAGATAATTTCCCAGAAGCCATATTTTACTTCTTTAATTTCGGTTCAAAAAACGATCAAATAATTATTGCGTGTTACCACTCATAGCGGACAACATACCACCGTATACACGGTTCAGTTTCTGTAAGTTAGCAGTCAAGCTCTGCATTCCATCTTTGTAGCTTTCAGCATCTTTAGCTGCGTCAGTCATGCTAGACATGGCTTCAGAAAGGCTACCGTAGAATTGGTTAAGAGACTTGAGGTGAGTCTGAGCATCTTGAAGTTCTAGCTCATAGATAGAGTTCAATTGCTTCAAGTTGGTAGTGATATGCTGTACTTGCTCGTGATAAGCTTTGGCATCAGTTGCAGCGGCAGCAAAACCAGACATAGAATCAACTGCTACATTATAGCTTTGATTAAGGCTATCTACTTTAGAAGCAGCTTCCTTGATCTTAGAAGTATATTCATTAGTGGCTGAGGCAGCGTCGGTAACTGAAGATAGTTTAGAAACGTTGTCGTTAAGGCCAGTAAGAGTGGTAGATAATTCACCAAATACGCTTCCGTCTAGAGAAGAAAGGCTGTTAGTCCATGAAGTATCTAGTGCTGGAGCAG
>CAZHOC010000721.1:0-3889 GCA_964534295.1 uncultured Bacteroidia bacterium
TATGGGGACCTTTTTGATGGGGACAGGCAGTCAACCAGACCTCCGATTTTCCTCCGGAAATGCCGATCTATTTTTGGCAAGTTATGGTGCAAATAGCACTTCTATTGCTAATCAACTCTCCTTATTTCCGATCCAAATATTCCCCAATCCAAGTAAAAAGATAATTCATATCAAAGGAGAAGGGGCGGAATTACAAGCAGCTGTGCTAGAGATTATGGATCAGACGGGAAAGCGCGTACATCTTGAAAGTTTTTCTTCCCTCCAACAAACTGAACATCAACTCTCTATCCAACATCTCCCAAGTGGGACTTACTACCTGCGCCTCCGGACAAAGAAGGGAGTAAGCGTCAAAAAATTTGTCAAATTCTAGTTCAACCCAAGTCTTATGAAAAAACTCTCTAGCTTACTATTGGCCCTCATTTGTTCTAGTTTCGCTCTGGCCCAAACGGGTATCCCAGTACCGAGCATGAGCCACTGCGACAATCAAGTCAATAGCTTTCTCAACCAATATGGTATCCCTAGCGCCACTGTAGCCATAGCCAAAGATGGGAAGCTAGTTTACATGCGGGCTTTTGGAAATGCAGATATCGCTGGTACCACCCCCACTCAGCCATACCATATGTTTAGGATTGCGAGTGTATCTAAACCGATCACCTCTATTGCAATCATGAAATTAGTTGAGGATGGTCAGCTCAACCTTAGCGATAAGGTATTTGGACCTAATTCTCTATTAGCAAATCATTCTTACTTAAGCAATGTCACTGTAAGCGATAATCGCATCTACGACATCAGTGTGCAACACCTCTTGGAACATTCTGGCGGATGGAACCGAGATGTGGGTTGTATCAATGGCACCGCTAGCCCTTATGCCTGGTCTATCAGCCATTGTGATCCGATTGGTTTTCCCTTGCATGTGACGCAAAAATACGGAGAGAGCAATCCCGTGAGAGAGGAAGTATTGATTCGTTTCTTGATGGAAGAAGGAGTAGAATTTGATCCGGGAACTCAATACGCCTATTCGAATATTGGCTACCTAACTCTGGGAGTTATCATCGAGCAGATTACGGGCAAAAGCTATGAGGAATACGTCAAAACGGAGATTTTAGACCCGATCGGTGCCTATGATATGTACATCGGCAAAAACCTACTAGCGGACAAAAGAGAACGGGAAGGTGAGTATGTTGGCAATGGATACAACGCCCCCTCTGCTTATGGCACAGGCAGCAATGTCCCTTGGGAATATGGTGGATGGAGTATCGAAGCCATGGATGCTCATGGAGGCTGGATTGCTAGTGCAAGGGATTTGGTGAGACTGTTGGTGAGCGTAGATGGCTTTGCTACGAAGCCTGACATTCTCAATTCTGCTTCTATCAATTCTATGGTTACGGCTTCGCCGAACAATAGTGGCTATGCCAAAGGCTGGTCTGTCAATCAGTTTGACAATTGGTGGCATACGGGCGCCTTGGATGGGACAGCTAGTATTTGGGTAAGAAGCAGCGGTGGCTATACTTGGGCTTTGATTCTCAACAAGCGGATTATTAATAACCAAGCCAACGCCTTTTGGAGTGCTTTTGACAATTTACCTTGGAACTGTGTAACGCAGACCAACAACTTTCCCAATCATGATCTTTTTGACTTTCCCAGCCAAAATGGCAAAGACATCGTTTTCAGCGGGCAGGGCAATGACGAACTCACCATCAGTTGGACCAATGGTAATGGCGAAGCTCGTATCCTCATCGCCAAAGAAGGCTCAGCGGTAGATCAATTTCCTTTAGATGGGCAAAATTATCTCTCTAATAGTGCTTTTGGACAAGGCGATGATCTCGGAAACGGCAATTATGTGGTTTATAATGGTGCGGGCAATAGTATTACTTTGAATGCTTTAGATCCAAGTAAGACTTATCATTTTAGACTCTTTGACTATAATCAAAATAGTACCACTGGCAATCACGCTCTCTATCAACTTGCGCGTTCCCCGGAGGGTGAGGCCACGACAAATACATCCACTAGCCTAGAAAATTTTCAATCACAGGGTCTTAGTTTTTACCCCAATCCAGCTCAATCTAAAATTTTTATTTCGCTAGATAAGGAAGGGCTTAGCGACCGTGTCGAACTCTTAAATCTTACGGGTCAAACTGTGCTTAGCGGGGAACTGATTTCCGGCACCAACTTACTTAATATCAACAACTTACCCAAAGGCATTTACTTATTACAATTTTGGCAGGAGGGACAGTTTGTCGGTGCAGAAAGAGTACTAATTGAATAAACTAGTAGTAGCTCCCCACAAGGCAAATGCGATTTTTTTTGAAACCTTTTTTTAGTGTTGTCGTGTACTAATAGCATGAACAAATTATTTCATCATATCCCCCAGCCTCAGCAGCAGCAACCGATTTATCGGAAGGGGAATGATGTATTGACTTGACAACAAATATCACAGCAATATATAAGCCCCTTTCTATTCGGAAAGGGGCTTTTTCTATTTTATCCAATCAGAGTGCAATGCAACGGCCGTACTTACTCCCCTTGGACGGGAGCTAATCCGTAGGTTCGAATCCTACCACTCTGACTGATAATCATATTGCCGGGTCGTCTAATGGCAGGACGCTTGACTTTGACTCAGGAGATAGAGGTTCGAATCCTCTCCCGGCATCCGAATTAGTTTTAAATCAGAGTGCAATGCAGTGGCCGTACTTACTCCCCTTGGACGGGAGGTAATCCGCAGGTTCGAATCCTGCCACTCTGACTGATAATCATTTGCCGGGTCGTCTAATGGCAGGACGCTTGACTTTGACTCAGGAGATAGAGGTTCGAATCCTCTCCCGGCATCCACATGGTGTTCGTAGCTCATTGGGAAGAGCGTCAGACTGTGAATCTGAAGGACAGGGTTCGAATCCCGCTTACACCCCTAAATCTTCAAGTACGGAGTTTAAAGTATTAAGTACATAGTATTAAGTAATTAGATGGCTTCTGAGAGAAGGTGTTTTCTCAATACTTTATACTATGTACTATCTACTTAATCCTTAAAGAAGCTTTTTGAAGCGTGGTCGCTTAGGAGTGATATCACCGAGACGAGCCTTTTTATTGGCCTCGTAATCACTGAAGTTCCCTTCGAAAAAGACTACATTACCTTCATCCTCATAAGCTAGAATATGGGTAGCCAATCGGTCAATAAACCATCTATCATGCGAAATCACCAAAATACAGCCAGCAAAGTTTTCAAGGGCTTCCTCCAATGCTCGCAGGGTGTTGACATCAATATCGTTGGTAGGCTCATCCAAAAGGATGACATTAGCCCCTTGCTTGAGAGTCATCGCCAGATGTAAGCGGTTGCGTTCTCCACCGGAGAGTACCTCCACATTTTTTTGCTGATCTCCACCATTAAAGTTGAAGCGACTTAGATAAGCTCTCGCATTGATTTGATGATTGCCAATAGAAATAAAATCAGCACCATCACTGACGATTTCGTAGATAGTTTTGCCCGGAATCAAATCTTTGTGGCTCTGATCCACGTAGGCAAGTTGGACAGTTTGACCAATATTGATATTACCACTATCGGGATTCTCTTCTCCCATAATCATGCGGAAGAGCGTAGATTTACCTACCCCGTTGGGACCGATGATCCCCACGATAGCGTTGCGAGGAATATTAAAGTCTAGGTTTTCAATCAAAAGACGATCCCCAAAGCCTTTGGTGATTTTTTCTCCCTCAATTACCTGATCGCCGAGACGCGGTCCTGGTGGAATAAATAGCTCTAAGCGCTGCTCTTTCTCTTTGACCTCCGCATTAGAGAGGGATTCGTAGGAATTTAGACGGGCTTTGCCCTTAGCCTGGCGAGCCTTTTGGGCAGAACGCGCCCACTCGAGCTCACGCTTTAATATTTTTTGTCGTT
>CAZHOC010000722.1:0-3887 GCA_964534295.1 uncultured Bacteroidia bacterium
TGGGCCTTCGACATTACCAACTTCGTATTTTGGGTTGGTATCGGTCACGCGGGAACCTTGATTTCTGCGGTCCTTTTATTGTTCCGCCAGCCTTGGCGTAACTCAATCAACCGTGCATCGGAAGCGATGACGATTTTTGCGGTACTTTGTGCGGCCTTATTCCCATTGATTCACATGGGACGCCCTTGGAACGCATTCTACTTCGCACCTATTCCGAACACTCGCGGTTCTCTTTGGGTAAATTTCAACTCTCCTTTGATGTGGGACGTATTTGCGATCTCGACTTATTTGACGGTATCGCTTGTGTTCTGGTATCTAGGGATGATTCCTGATTTTGCCACATTGAGAGATCGTTTTGCTCGTAAGGGTAAGAAACTAGCCTCAAACATCTATGGCTCTCTTGCCTTTGGTTGGGATGGTTCTTCTCGTAACTGGTCTCGTTTCGAAATCGTTTCCTTGATCCTCTCTGGTCTGGCTACTCCGCTGGTACTTTCGGTACACTCCATTGTAAGTATGGACTTTGCTACCTCAGTACTACCAGGATGGCACACCACGATCTTCCCTCCTTACTTTGTAGCAGGGGCAATCTTCTCAGGATTCGGTATGGTACAGACGCTGATGATCGTTACCCGCAGGGTGTACAAGCTAGAAAACTATATCACGATGGATCACATGGAGTCGATTGCAAAGATTGTAATTGCAACTGGCTCTCTCGTGGGATTGGCTTATACCACTGAGTTGTTTATTGCTTACTACTCAGGTAACCTTTGGGAGCGTTACATCTTTATTAACCGTGCCTTTGGTCCTTATGCTTGGGCCTACTGGATCATGTTTACTTGTAACGTAATTACTCCTCAGCTATTCTGGTTCCGTAAGATTCGGACCAACATGGCGATCACTTTCATCATCTCCATCTTTGTCAACATCGGGATGTGGTTTGAGCGATTTGTAATTATCGTTACTTCTCTACACCGCGACTTCTTGCCTTCAAGTTGGGCAGATTATACTCCGACTATGGTTGAGGTTGGCATCTTTGCCGGAACCTTCGGACTCTTCATGTTCTTGTTCCTCCTCTTCTCTAAGTATGTACCGGTGGTCAATATGTTTGAGGTTAAGACCTTATTGCATCACCCCAAGAAACCTGAGAACCTGGGCGTAGAAGAAGCCCCTGTTGTAAACGCCTAAGGAAACCACACACGAAGACTGAAGCATTAAGAATAATGGAAAAAAATTATTTGCTAGGGAAATATTGGAATACTGACGCGCTGCTAGACGGCCTTGGCAAGCTCAAGGACCAAGGAGTGCCTGTAGTTGACGTATTCTCTCCCTTCCCGATACACGGTATTGAGCCTTACCTCAATATTAAGCGTACTCGCCTATCAGTTGCCTCATTTATTTATGGCTTATTAGGCTTCGCGAATGCACTACTATTGATGGGAGCTATTTATGGCGTGATTTGGCCAATGAACATTGGTGGTAAGCCTTCTTTGGCTTGGCCTGACTTTGTGCCGATTACCTTTGAGCTTACCGTATTATTTGCTGCCCACGGTATGGTATTTACCTTCTTTGCGGTGGCAAGACATTGGCCAGGTCGTCAGCCTCGCATCTTCGATGAACGCCAAACTGATGACGTCTTCGTCGTTGTGATTGACAAAGAGAAAGTAGGAGAAGAAGAAGCGGCTGTCCGTGAAGTCTTCAATACTACTGGCGCTTATGAAGTTTCTGAAAAAGAAGCCACTATCTAACGCAAGACTCATGAAAGGAACAAACATAAATACCTCATTCAGCCTAGCGCTAGTTGTCTCAGTGATTGCACTGAGCCTAACAGGCTGTTGGACCGATAAATCTAAGCGCAACTTTGAGTACGCTCCCAATATGTTTTACTCAATTCCATTAGAGCCATATTCTCAGACTGTTTCTGATGAAGATCCTGATGCGATGGTAAAATACAGTCCAGAAGGGCAGCCAGAGGATGCACCTCAAGGTCTCTCTTCTTTCCTTCCCCCTGAGGGAACGATTCCTCGTGAAGAATCTTGGTATCGTGCGGAAGCTTTCGAACCTTACGCGCTACCTAATACGCCAGAAGGCTACGAACTTTCGGCTACATCTGTATTCTCTCCCTTAGAGGATCCTGATACTACAAGCGGCTTTAACTGTGATGAGACTACTTACCAAAAAGGTAAGGAGCTCTACACCATTATGTGTGCAATTTGCCACGGTGAAAATGGTGATGGCAAAGGCTACCTACCTAGTTCAGGTAAGTTTGCTGTAGTGCCTTCATACAAGTCAGCTACTGGCGTAGGTTTGAAAAACCTATCTGAAGGAAAAATGTATCACTCAATTACCTATGGTAAAGGGGTGATGGGTTCATATGCCTCTCAGCTTACTCCTCAGGAGCGCTGGATGGTTATCTGCTACGTGCAGGAATTTCAAAAGCAAAGCGAATAGTTTAACCGATTAACCAGAGATACCATTGGCGAATTCACATCATACAACCGAGATCAACGAGCGCTTTGATTTTAGCAAAGTCGCAAATGTTGCCTATCTCCTGATTGGAGTAGGATTGGTATTGGCCCTGATCGGCTTCTTCGTTATGCCAGATCCTCCCGGGCGCGTACACCATGGCGGTGGCCATCATGACGAGCACAGTGCTATTGAAGCACCAGCTCACACTAGCACCCCATCTGATATTCATACTGTAGCTGATGAACCAGCTGGAGATCATGGCGAAGGACACGGACACGGAAAGTCCGCTCACGACCGTCCGATCACTAAAGGCACTCGTTTGCTTGCAAACGTACTCCTCAACTCAGTCTATTTTATCACCCTTACTTTAGGGGCATTATTCTTTTTGACCATTCATACCGTAGGAAATGCAGGTTGGCATATCGCAATCAAACGGATTCCGGAAGCTATCTCTAGCTATCTTCCTGTAGGGGTGATTGGACTAGCGGTCTTATTCTTGTTCTTACCTGATCTTTACGATTGGGCTTATGGTACAGACAAGATTATCGCGAAGAAAGCTGGTTACCTAAACCAAGGTTTCTTTATCATCCGTAACATTATCTTCTTTGCGATCTGGATCGGTGCTGCCTTCTGGCTTCGCAACCTTTCCCAGAAGGAAGATAATCTTACTAATTGGGATCAAAATCGCCCAACTTGGATATTTAGACGCAGTACGACTATCGGTGCGATCTACATCATCCTTTTTGCCCTTTCTTACAGCTTCTTTGCAGTAGATTGGATCAAATCTCTCGAACCACACTGGTTTAGTACCATCTTCATGGTTTACGTTTTTGCAGGCTCTATGCTATCTGCTTTAGTTACTATGTACTTCATCATACTAGTAGCAAAGAAGTATGGCTATATGTCTTACGTAAACGATTCTCACCTACATGATCTTGGTAAATACACTTTCGGATTCTCTGTTTTCTGGGGCTATATCTGGGTAGCACAATACCTATTGATCTGGTACTCAAACATTCCGGAAGAAGGCGCTTACTATGTAACACGTTATCGTGTGCACGATGCTACTTACCTAGGCTATGCTCCTATGTTCTACTTCAACGTGCTGGTAAACTTCATCATTCCATTTGTGGCCTTGATGACACGTAATGCCAAACGTCGTCCTGAGATTTATGTACCGGTAGGGATTATCCTTCTTTATGGCCACTGGCACGATCTATTCTTGATGATTATGCCTGGTGCAATCAGCCAGTTTGCAGGAATTGGATTCCTTGAGTTAGGTTCATTCATGCTTTTTGCAGGGATATTTATAGCGGTAGTCTTCAGAGCATTGAGTCGGTCTAATCTAGCGCCAACTAACCATCCATACTTGGAAGAAAGTCTTCATCATAGTACTGGGCCTGTATAGGAAAAAATATATA
>CAZHOC010000723.1:0-3887 GCA_964534295.1 uncultured Bacteroidia bacterium
ATGAGGGATATCGTTCCACTAGTGGTAAATGAGCAGCTCCTATATGTCGTAGCGATGAACAATGATAAAATACGTGTGTTTTCATATGAATAAGATGACGAAAGTAATGAAGACGATAGGGTTTATGTCTCTAGTCGCCTTAGTGATGCTAAGTGCGTGTAAAGCGCCCTCACCTTATGAAAAACTAGTAAAGGAGGAGCTGGCGAAAAATGTCCGTAATGACAGTCTATTTCTAGGCTTGAGCTTGGGGATGTCGAAGAAGGATTTTTATGGAGCCTGCTGGGACCTCAATAAGCAAGGTCTAGTGCGCCAGGGAAGCGGCAATGAATCCGTGCGCTATGAGTTAGGAGATCTCCCCCATGAGGCTACGCTCAATTTTTACCCCAAGTTTGAAGATGAAAAAGTCATTGCGATGCCTTGTATCTTCATCTATGAGTCATGGGCACCTTGGAATGATGAGTTGCAAGGCGGGAAAATGGCTCTAGAGCTACAAAAAATGTTTATGGATTGGTATGGTGGCAATGAATTTATCGAAATCATCGATCCAACGAAGGGATTAGCCTATTACAAAATTGATGGTAACCGCCAAATCACCATGCTCCCACAAGACGAACTCGTAAGGGTATTGATCAAGGATTTGACGATTGAGTCCAACCGCAATCCAGTCCGTAAAAAAACGCAAGAAAATAAAGCCAAAAGCGACGCCAAGGTGGATAGTTTATAAATCATGGGACGCAGGAGCCTTCATATCATTGGACTGATACTCCTTTGGAGTAGCCTGCCATACCAGCTAAATGCACAAACTTTTCCTTGTGGAGAAGAGGGGCTCTATATGATTATGAGTCCCAGCATTTCTAAAAACTCAGAACTATATCGGCTGCGGATCGATACTGCTAAGCAAGAGTCTTCCTACGAATTGATCGGTCGGCTCGATCGACAAATTGATGCCGCCGGACATAGCGTGGCAGATGGCCTTATCTATGGGATAGATCGCAACAGCCGAGAGCTAATCCGTATTTACCCAGATGCCCAGACGGAGAACTTAGGGGTACCACTGTATCTAGATACTTCTTTGGAGTATTATGCTGGCACGATTGGCCCTCAAGGTCGTAGGCTTTTTGTCATTGGCAGAAATCCCTTCACCCTTAATGATGAACAGCTCTTTCGGATCGATCTCAATCACCCTGATTTTGTAACGGGAGCCTCTTCTCTGCATGCTAATGGATTTGTACAGATAGATGATTTTGCCTACGATCCTCTATATGGGTCGATTTTTGGCTTCAATCGTTTGGACCAAAGGTTGGTGCGGCTGTCCGGAGGGCAAGTCAATGATTTTAACTATCTCAACACCAATCAATCCTCGGGCATGGGAGCGATCTTGTTTGATGGTTCAGCCCAGTTGTACGGATATGGACGGAGTAATGGAGGTTCTAGCGAGGGCAATCTCTTTACGATCAACAAATTCAACGGTACTGTAACTAAGTTTGATGGTGGGCCCAGTCAGGCCTGGACGGATGCTTGTGCCTGCCCATACTTTGTGAATTTTGAAAAGAGTATTAGCCCGCAAAACGTTCTGCCTTGTGGGGAAGTCCGGATTGTCTATCGCTTCCAAAACCATGGTGGGAGTTCTTTTTCCTTGGAACATTTAAGAGATACTCTATCTCCTTATTTGACGATCACGGATATTGAACCAGTTTCCTTTTCCTATGATACCATCATTGGTCTAGGAGGTAATATCTTGGAGATTGAGCGTCCAGGCTTATTTATCGGTAATGATTCTGTCGTAGTCTGGGCCAGTGTAGATCCTCAAGCAACAGGAGAATATCGCAGCCATGCCCACCTTTCCAAATTGCCCATGATGCTGGGGGGAGAGCGGGTTTCTGATGATCCTAGCACCACTTTGGAAGACGATCCTAGTCTGATTCGTTTTACTCCTCAGGGCGATTTGTCGCTACAGAGCCAAGCTTCTGTCCTTTGTCCAAATGATACCATCCTCTTACAAGCGCCAGGTGGGGGGACTTCTTATTTATGGAGCGATGGATCTAGGGAGAGTGAGTTGAGCGTTACGCGAGGCGGTACTTACTGGCTTGAGATGGTCAATAACTGTGGTGTATTTAGGGATACCCTTTTTATTGAGGGGCGTAGCGATGCAATTGACTTATCGTTGGGCGAAGCCCAAAGTATCGAAGCAGGCGATAGTATTAAACTCAATCCCCTTGTCAATAATGCTAGAGGAGCCCTGCAATATCAGTGGGAGGTATTGCCCGAAAGCCCACTTAGTTGTTACCAGTGCTTAAATCCTGCTCTGCAACCTCAACAAAATAGCCTTGTCAAGCTGACCGTAATTGATGAAAACGGCTGCCAAGCCAGTGATTCTTTGTTGATTACTTTGTCCAAAGAGCGGAAGATATTTGTTCCTACGGCTTTTTCGCCGAACGATGATTCTTATAATGATCTATTTTATATCCAAGGATTTGGAGAGGTAGAGATCGTCAATATGCGTATTTTCAATCGCTGGGGTAATTTGGTCTTTGTCCGAGAAGGTGGGGTGATTAATGATGCTCGTCACAGCTGGGATGGTAAATCGCAGGGAAGAGCGGTTGCTCCGGGAGTATACGTTTGGGCCGCACAACTTCGTTTTCCTGATGGAGAAGTCGAATCATTTAGTGGGAGTCTGACCTTGATTCGTTAGGCTCAGAATTTTTCGTACTTTTGGGCACAGCAAACAAACCTCAAATCGCGTGAAATTAAGCAACGAAGTCAAATTTGGAATCATTTCAGTCGTACTGATCAGCATGATTATTTACGGCTTGAACTATATGTCTGGCTCAAGTCTTTTTGGCCCGCCACTAGTTTTGTACGCCAAATATGAAAAAGTTGAAGGCCTATTGCCAGGTAATCCCATTACCATCAATGGTCTAAAAGTTGGGAAAGTGGGTAAGCTAGAGCTTGATATGAAGGAAAAGGTCGCCGTAGCTCAATTGGAGTTCAATCGCGATCTCGAAATTCCTGACAATTCACTCGCTGTCATATACAGTACTGACCTTTTGGGTTCTAAGGGTGTGATGATCTTTAGAGCAGACTCGATTGCGCCTTCAGATACTTATTTTAGTTCCGGTCAAGAGATCATTGGGGAGCTAGAGACAGGGCTATCCGACCAGGTATCCAATCTGGTGCAAGATCAAGGTGCTCAAATTTTGGTGGAAGTAGCGAGATTATCCGTTAAGCTCAATGAAATCGTTGCTTTGACCAAAGACCTTCTCTTAGACGAAAACAACTCTAGCTCATTGCGAGCAAGTTTATTCAATATTCAGGCCTCTACAACCAACCTTACCAGTATTACGGAAGAGGTAGATAGTCTTGCTCGCGAGATTACCAAAATTGCTACCGATGCTGGTTCTATCGTCAAAAACGTAGAAAACAATAACGAACAGATTGATCAGATCATCTCCAATGTAGTGAACACTACAGACTCTTTGGTGATGGCTTCTAATGAAATCCGCTCCATTATGGGTGATGCGAGTGATGCGGTAGGGAATGTAGAAGATATGATCGCAAAGCTAGATACCACGGGTGGAACGCTAGGACTTTTGATCAATGATCGTACGCTCTACGACAGTATCAACGCAACCACCGAAAACGTCAATGCGGTGCTTAGGGAAATCAAAGCTAACCCAACCCGTTTCTTTGACGATATCAAGATCTATTTGATCGAACGCAAACAAGAAAAAGGCGATAATTAGCCTTAGATACTTATGCAGGCACTTTTTACGCACCACTTCCCCGAAAGCGGAAGTCCTATCTTGCTGAGAGCACCCGGGAGGGTCAATCTGATTGGAGAACATACCGACTATAATGATGGATTTGTCCTACCCGGAGCGGTAGAC
>CAZHOC010000724.1:0-3883 GCA_964534295.1 uncultured Bacteroidia bacterium
CTGACGATAACGTTCTTCGCGGCTATCAAACGCTACTTCTTTGATGCGCCTTTCGAGCGCATCAGCTGTTGGATGAATCCGCAGCGCCTTTTGCAGGTGCTGGAGAGCTAGCTGATATTTTCCTTCACTGGCTAAGCGTTCGCCGAGGCGAACCTCCTCATCGACCTGAGCCAATAAATCCTCTACTCTCACCAAGCGTAATTGTGCTTCGGTAGAACGAGGCACTACCGCCTTGGCTTGTTGAAAAAAGGCTTTGGCGATATCTAAGGCACCGTTTTCTAAGCTTTCATCGCCTTGAATTAGATAGGCTTGATACTGGGCGAGCTTTTGCTTGACGACATCAGTTTGTTTTTTGGATTCTGGGGTGCTACAACCATTGTCATCAACATATTTGAGCAGTTCTTCCGCTTTGAAAAAGTCTCGGATTTCTGCCGCGGACTTTGCTCGCAAAATAGCTTGGGCACAGAGTTCTCTCCCTTTGGTTTCTGCCTCAATCTTGGCAATTTGCTCAGGGCTAGCATAACGCACCCCTGAAATATATAATTCCCATCTACCTTCCTTTTTGATCGGGCGAAGCTCGATTAAACGCGCCAATTCCTCATAAGGAACTTTGGGATAAACCGTATGATGGCTATCGTATTTTCTTTGGAAAAGGATTTGCAAATAGAGTTCGTCCCCTTCATTGAGATTTCCCACTCCAGTCTGCGTCAAAAATATAGAAGCCTTTGGCAGCTTGACATATTCCAGATTGAATTTGCGCAGGTATTCACTCAGCTGCACATCGCGATCTGCTTTGGGGTCTGCCGCACGCGGAACGAGGTCATTTTCTATAATAATTTTATCATTGAGAAATAGCCTATTGGGATTCTCTGGATCGAAACTCGAGGCAATTTTCTTCTCTATTCGAGCCTGTTCATTGCTGCGACGCGCATCAGAAAGCAAGCGTAATAAGCTTTGATATCGACGCAGCATAAAGTCTGCTTTGCGATAAATCTCTAAGCGGTCATTAAAGTCCAATCCCTGCGCCTGACTCAAAGAGCTGGGCAGGCAAAAAATCGCCAAAAATACAGTTAGTAGGTATCGGTTCATGGTAGGTTTAGCGTTTCATTTAGGTAGCGTTGCTTGTCGGTCGGACTGGCAGGTATGATATTAGAAATCAACCAGCCAGAGTTCCAATCCTTACGATTGAAGTTTTCGACAGTGATGATCCAGTTATCAATCTGCATAAAGTGATATTTGATGCTGCGTACAAATTCTATTTTCAAGTCCCCAGATTTTACGGCTTCTTCTAAAAAGAACAGACTGCCTGAGGTATAGCGATTGCTGAAGTAATGAGAGATGTTACAACTATCTCTAAATACCCGTCCCAAGCCCGCAAAATTGGGTACATGGTTGGTGGGTCGGATGAGTTTGCTGCGGTCCGCTAGATGGTAGATGGGATAAGGAAAGAGGCCAATCACACTATCAGGGACAAAAGCTGCTTTCATGCTCGAGATCACCCATTTGGAAGCAAAGTTTTCATCTGCTTGGATGTGCAAAATCAACTTTCCACTTTGCTTAAGCCCTTTATAGACAAACTGACAATCCAACTCAGCAAACCATACCCTGTCATAAAAACTCAGATAAGAAGGAGACTGTGCATCACAGACATCGTTTAAAAATTGATCTCTTTGCAAGGAATCCCAAGCCATCGCATGATCCATCAGCCACCAAAGATGCTGAGCCCTCGGGATAGGCAGGCGATCCGGATAATGCTCTGCGATATAATCCTGAGCTAAGCTTGGTTCGCCGTTAAATCGTTCAAAAAACTCGTCAATTTGCTTTACTCTCAGGGCAAGCCGAAGCTCTCGGTTGCGATCCGCCTGGATCACCCCTTTTTGTTGAGCATTAAGTATGAAAGTAGCAGGTATTTGGAGTAAGAAGAACAAAGTCAGCCTAAGGCATCTTTCCTGCATGCATTAAAAGGTTTCTTGCACCCCGATATCACCGAGCAGTACGTCCCATTGTTTTACCGCTTTACCAGCGATGATTTTTTCGTAGGTCTTAAGTACAATTTCTATGTTTTTGATGGTTGTATCTTCATAAACCGCCTTTTCGCCGAGGTAGCCGACAAATTTCTGCTCGATCGAAATGGTCCCATAATAGTTACCATCGGCACCTAAGCGTAGCTTACTGATGTATTTTATATTGGCCCAGGAGATCTCCACCTTGTCGTATTTCATCTCCATGAGATGTTCGAGATATTCGCGGATCGCATAGTTGATCACGGATTCTCGATTGACACTTGAAACCTCCACCACGGACTCCTCATCAATAAATAGCAAGCAGGCCAAATCGATCGTATTGAGCGCCCGCTCGTAAGCCGTATTGGATTGAGAAATAGTGATCACATATCGTTCAAGTTCGGCAGTCATCTTGAGGGCCTTTTCTTGAAACACATCTAGGACCGCACTATCCAATTCTAGTTCCCCAGAGCGAGTACTTTGAAAAATGCCCGTACTATCGGGATTCGCTGTACCCTGCGCCTTGAGGCCCATCAAACTAATAGCGAGCAATAGACCAGTGAGTGTGAGTTGTTTTTTCATTGAAGCTATTGTATTGGGAAACTTATTCTTTGATAATCAGACCAGAAACACTACCGCCTTCTTTGACTTCCTCAACCGAACGAACTCGAATTGAAGGGTTTTGCTCCAAGCGAAGGAGGTATAATTTTAGCGGGAATGACTTAGTAGACTGCTGCCCACCGGCTTCTAAGTAAACCGTTGCGACCGGTACGTGTGGATTAGGAAACATTCCCAAAATATGTTTGCTCAAAGCCTCCTTATCACTGGGGCTGTAGGCATCACTCCCAATTAGTCCTAATTTGTACTTGAGGGTAGCCGATTCGTAACTCGGCATATTCATATACTCAGGCTGCTTTTCTTCTGGCTTCTCGGCTACTTCCGGCTGAGGATTACCCAAGACAGCTTCTGGACTTTCAAACCTTACTGGCGGAGGATCATTTTGAGGCTCGACTGGCTTTGGGGTTTCACCTTCGGTAGAACGACTACCTCCTTCGAGATCATTGCTACTATTATTTTCTGCAAGCTGAGGTGTTTCTACTGCTTCAACTGGATTAGACGCTGGAGGTGTCTCTAGCTCCGCTTGCGCAATTTGGACGGGTTCTTCTGCTTCAGAAGCTGTATCCAAGAGCGCTAGCTTTGCACTGTCAACAGCAGTATCCTGCATGACGATCGGATCTTGCTTGATCACTTCTTCAGGGATAGGATCCCCTAGAGTTTCGCGTTCGGCAAGGCCGCTCGTACCCGAAGTAGCATCAGGCATCGCCACAAAAAAGAGTACGGCACAGAGTCCTGCTCCCAATAGGCCGCCACGCATAAGCATTAGCTTGCGCTTTTTGGCCTTTAATCGTTGTTTGATAAATGCTGCTCTACTCATGATGGTTGCTTAAGCGGGTACATAATTGGCAAATTCTTGGTCGTATGCATTACCGATGGTCTCGCTGAGGATGCCATGAATCAAGGCTTCCATATCTACTTTGGCGGTTTTGGGCGGAAAATTGAGAAAGAGTACTTCCCATTTTTTGCCCGTACCTAGGACTTTCTGCATCACTTTGCGTTGGGCCGGTAGGATCAAAATATCGTCGGCTCTCAAAGAGGGATGATAGATTTGATAATTGTTGACCATGCGTTCTGCCTCGGCATAAATCTCTGCCACCATTTCTAATTGAGACAAACTCAGGCGGTCTGGAGCTTTTGAGAAAAAGTCAGAAAGCAAAGTCCCTCCTGCCTCGGCAAAGTCTCGGTGATAATACATGCCTTCTTGCGCTCTATTTATGGCGCTGACAAATACTCTATCCCCATAATATCGTTTTTCTAGCCTA
>CAZHOC010000725.1:0-3880 GCA_964534295.1 uncultured Bacteroidia bacterium
CAATTAGGTTCGACAGGCTCAAAAAGCCTATTATCAGGAATAAGGTGGTTTTCATGCTGCGTTAAATAAAAGATACAACTTACAGCATTGTCTCAAGACTTAAAAGTTATACTTCTCCTTTCCGCTGCGCGGAACGCTTATTTGTTATCATTGGAGATTTCAAATAAGCATTCCGCCATTCAAAATGTCGAGCATGGGATAAGCGTTCCGCGCAGCGGCGCCTACCCCCAAAAATAGCCCACCGCAAAGGTTTTTCTGGCAATTGGCATCATAGGAGAAATGATGATCTTCAAATGCGTATTTTATTTACTATCACCACTATTATGGTCCTGCTGGGATGCGGTTCATCCCCCTCCCGCCAAGGCACCAAGCAAAAGCAAATCAGTTCGACAGTAGCAATTTCAGAACTTGATTTTTGGCAAGATTATGCCATCTCTAGTGAAGATTTTGGCACTAAGACCTCTGTTTCGATCAAAGGGAACAAGCGCGTCATGACAACCAATGCGCTTCCCAATCATGCTACTGGTAAGTTTCCCAATGCAGGTAATCCCAATCGAATCAGTGCGCAGAATTTAACTTATAATTTCCCTTTAGAACCCAAACTTTCTGGAGAATCCAGATGGGCAAGAGAACCGGGTGTGGCGCTCAATGGCGTGAAGTTTGAGCCAGAAACCGCCGAACGCTTTGTCTGCGAATCAGGGGAAGTCTACCGGATAGAAGCGTTCCAAGAATTGGTAGACCTAGGACTGGATTTCAATCATGCGCACGTCCAACCTACCGGAGCTTATCACTATCATGGTGTACCGGTGGAGTTGGTCAAGGCCTTGGACAAAGGAGAGGATCTAGTCCACGTAGGATTTGCACTTGATGGCTTTCCGATTTACTACTCTAAGAGCGGTAAGTATAAACCCAGTTTTCAGCTTAGTTCAGAACTCCGTACTGGAGACGCCTGCTCTTATCGTAACCCTAAAGAGTCTATGGAAAAGGAACTAGGGGGTACCAACCCAGACGGAACATTTGTCTCAGATTGGGATTATGTCGCGGGATTGGGAGATTTAGATGAATGCAACGGTACGGAAGTCAAGGGGCAGTACGCCTATTTTGTAACCGATGAATATCCCTATATGAGTCGTTGCCTTAAGGGCGAATTTAGAGAAGAGAGAAGGCCCGGCCCTCCTCCCGGTCCAGGTAGAGGTCCTAATGGCGGTCCTCCTCCGGGAGGGCATAGCCATCATGGTGGCCCATCCCATCATCATTAGCCCCTTTGGATAAATTTTGTGTGAGATTGCTCCCTCTTTTCGTCTAAGCAATAGAGACGATTGGAGGGGTTTTTTATATTCAGAGCTTCCTTATTACTTAATTGGGTATTCTCATAGGCCTAAAAAGTTTTCCTATTTTCGAGTAGAAAAATATCCGCAAGCTTTAACGCTAGTTTCGTCTCCGTAAGGCGATAGGTCCTTGGCCAGATAATTCATGACTAACTATCAAAAAGACCGGCAATACTATCAGTTTTGCGCTTATGGATTCTTAAAGAATCTGCGGTTTTTTGATGCTTTTTTGCTGCTATTTTTTCTCGAAAATGGGCTCTCTTATACCCAGATTGGACTTTTGTACAGCGTACGAGAAGTGAGTATCAATTTCCTTGAAATTCCATCGGGCATTTTGGCAGATGCTTGGGGTCGGAAGTATTCGCTGGTTTTGGCTTTCGCCTTATACATTTTGGCTTTTGCTGCCTTTTATCTCTCGACGCATTTCTACTGGCTGTTGGCGGCGGTGTTTCTGATGGGTGTAGGAGATGCTTTCCGTTCCGGAACGCATAAAGGCATGATCATGGATTATCTGAGGGCTAAGGGATGGAGTCAACATAAGGTAAGTTACTACGGCGCAACTCGCTCTTGGTCGCAAAAGGGTTCTGCCATATCGGCATTAGTCGCAGGCTTTTTGGTTTTGTATTCAGGAGACTATCGGAGCATCTATTTGCTCTCCATTTTGCCCTATCTCTTTAATTTTATCAATATCCTCTCCTATCCTCAATTTCTAAACCGCTCCTCCCAAAAAGCGAAGATCAAACAACTTCCTTCTCCTAAAAACGTCTTCCAGAACTTCCTTAAGGCAATTCGCCAAAAAGGCGTACGCCCTATTATCAATTCCGCGGCCCTGCATTCGGCCTATCTTAAATCAATCAAAGACTATATCCAAACGGTAATGCTGGCGATCGCCTTAGCTTTGCCTATCATGCTTGATAGTGGTGAGAAAGAAAAAAGTGGGCTCATAATCGGCATTCTCTACTCTCTCATTTATTTACTCAATTCACAGGCCTCCCGATTTTCTTATCTACTTACCCGAACGCCCAAGCTAAGGACCGCCAATCGAACATTATTAGTGGGACTCGCTATGGGCTTGCTTAGTGGGATCATGATCTATCTAGAATATTGGTGGCTCGCCTGGGCCTTATTTGTGTGTATTTTTGTGATTGAGAACCTTCGCAAACCCATCCTGACGGCCATGCTAGACGAAAAGGTTCCCGATCACGTCTTTACCTCCGTGCTTTCTAGTCAATCCTTTTATAAAACCTTATTGGTCAGCGTCCTTTCTTTGAGTTTTGGCTTCATTGCCGACAGAGCTAATATTGGGATCGCTTTGATGCTTATTTCTGCCTCATTATTCCTGATGCAAAGTCTTTCCTTTGGTGCAAGATTTAGCAGAAAAGAACGCATTAATTAGGCCGTTTTTTGCCAAAAGTTTAAGAACTTAAAGGCACAGCTTTTCCTCTACGATAGTATATGATAACGGCCCGTACGCACCTCAAATTGATCACAGACCAAGATTGGCCTGAGTTTTTGAGCATGTACCAAGAGCCGGATACTTTCCGCTATATCCCCAAATTGCAGGATCGAAGCGAAGCCGAATACAGAAGGTTCTATTCCTCTCGTTTACAATGGGTTCAGACGGGTCAGGGCTATTATTGGGCTGCGCGTTCCATCGAAGATGGCAGCCTCATCGGTGCCCTCAATTTATATCCTTATCATAAGCCTGGCATGATCCACCTTGGCTGCCAGATCAAACAGCAATATTGGGGGAAAGGCTTTGCTACAGAAATCATGACTGCAGGAAGGGATTTTGGCATTTTCCAATTAGGTTTACCGGTAATTTATGCCTTTGTAGATTTGAAGAATCTAGCTTCCATTCGTTTGTTGGACAAACTAAAATTTGTGCAAACGAGCGTAGAAAATTCAAACGATGGTTCGATTACTGCCGTATATCAGTATATTTATCCGCAAGACTAGCATTTTGAAAACACACCCATGCCAAGGCCAAAAACTAAGCAGGAACTATTAGATCTGAGCGCCAAAAATCTGCAAAAGCTGTTGGCCTATATCGATCAACTTAGTTTGGAGCAGCAGCAGGGGAGTTTCCCTCCGGGAACGCTCAATCGCAACATCAGAGATGTATTGGCTCACCTTCACCATTGGCACTTGATGATGCTTGATTGGTATGAGATTGGCATGGCTGGCGATAAACCTGAGATGCCAGCTAAGGGTTATACTTGGCGGGATACTAGCAAACTGAATCATAAAATTTGGGAACACTATCAAAGCATTCCTCTTAGTCAAATCAGAGATGAGTTTGAGCGTTCCGCGCAGCGGGTACAAAAACTGATACAGGCCCATAGCGATGAGGAATTATTTGAAAAGAAAAGATACAAATGGACAGGTAGCACCTCTCTCGGAGCTTATTTAATTTCGGCTAGCTCAAGTCATTATGACTGGGCCTTCAAACTAGTCAAAAAGGCTACTAAAAATTTTTAAATATCGATCTATAATGAAACACACAATTTTCGTTTTAACTAGTCTACTTTTTTTCAATTTCAGTTTAATCG
>CAZHOC010000726.1:0-3877 GCA_964534295.1 uncultured Bacteroidia bacterium
ACGCAGGTCAGAACCCTTAATTTTGGCTTCACGGGCCGTCATGATAACCAATTCCTCTACTAACTCTCGGTCAAAACTGCTAGCTAGGGCAATTGGCTGAGGAAAACTAGTAGCATCTCGGGCAGCATGGCCATGGAGACATTCTTCGTGAAATAAAGCGGGTATACCAAGGCGTGTTTCTTCTAAAAGGAATTTTTGTATGGCATTGGTGAAGATGGCATTTTCTTCGGCCGTAAAGCCCAAACCGCCATTTCCAGCAGGACCTTCACTTGGACGCGCGATGTGACCAATGCCATTTTTTAGGATTTCTTTGGCCCCAACTTCGTTGAACGATCCGTCGGCATTGGTGAACTTATCTTTGTTACCTAACCAAAAGGCTTGCACCTGCATTAGTTTCTCATCCAAGTTCATCCGCTGAAGAAGGTCTTTTACTCTTTTTTCAGTACTGAGATCAGGACGGCGATAGGCTGGAGTTTGGGTAGCTCCAGTAAATAGGCTAAAGATAATTGCCAATAAAAAAGTAAAGGCGAACAGATATATGACCTGCGGCTTGAACATAGTAGTAGTCAGATATGAAAGATTCTTCATATCAAATGTATGGGGTCAGATTGACAATAAGCCTATTTATCCCCCCTTCAAAATCTCGCCTTGAGTTAAAATTATTACGCCAACACCACGCCAATATACTACGCCAACAATACGCAAAACCTAAAATGCAATATCTTCTTCTTTCTCGACAGGAGTATTCCCACTTTCTAGTTGCTCAAAAAACTCAAGCAAATTACGATTAGCGGGAAGTGATAACTTCTTGCGCAAACGATATCTTCGCGTCTCAACTCCTCTTACGGAAATGTGCAATTTGCTGGCAATTTCTTTATTGGAGAGATTCATCCTAATCATAGAACAAAGCTGGATCTCGGTCTGTGTAAGCTTGGGATATTGTTCGCGGAGCAGTTTGAACAAATCGTTGTGCAAAGCATCAAAATAAGACTCAAAGGTCTCCCAAGATTCCTGGGTATCTAACTGCTCATCTATTCGCTTACAGAGTTCCGCAATTCGAGAGGTACTGAGTTCTCCCTTCTTCAATGATTGCAACTCGTGTCTTACTTCCTTCAGCAATTCTTTCTGGGACAGAAGTTCCATGGAAGTTGAGGCTAAGTCTTTATCCTTGCGAATATTTTCAGACTGCAACTGGTCCATATGACGCTGGAGAGCCGGAGCATAATCATCCTTGCCCCGATGACCTTGGATATACTGTTTTAGCCAAGTCTCCCAGTTCTGGAAGGCAGTTTCATAAGGTCTCTTATCTGGCAAAGGCTCATAAATCAATTGAGTCTTCATACTAGAAAGCGCTTCCTGCAGTGAACTGTAATACCCAGTAGCGACTGCTGAAGCACGAGCGGCACCAATAGCACCATTTGTATCTACCATTTCAATCTCGCAGTCCAATAAAGTCGCGATGGTAGTAGAAAAAACCCGGGATTGAAACATATTATCATTACCAACCCGAATGACATCTACGGCCAGGCCCAGATCCTTGAGGATATTGACGCCATGCGCGAAGGCAAAAGCCACGCCTTCCAAGGCCGCTCTATACAAATGAGCTCTCTTATGCCGATTGAATTGCAGATTTATGATCTGAGAATTGACATTTTTATTCCTAAGGATTCTTTCTGCACCATTGCCAAAGGGAAGTACGACCAAGCCATCTGAGCCAATCGGTACTGTGGCCGCCATACGCTCCATATCTGTATAAAGTCGATCCCTTCGGGCTACTTGATCCTTAAGCCAACTGTAAAGTGTCCCGGCACCATTAATACAGAGCAGAATACCAATTCGATCAAAGCGCTCTTCATAATTGACGTGGGCAAAGGCATTTACCCTTGATTCAGCGTCAAATGTGGGTTTATCAACAATCCCGTAAACCACTCCAGAAGTGTCGCTGATAGCGGCAATTTCACCAGGGTTAAGGACATTGAGGGAAAGCGCATTGTTGGGCTGATCCCCGGCACGGTAAGAGAGAGGCGTTCCCGGAGGGAGCCCCGTCAAATCAGCTGCCTCCTTAGTTAGTTTTCCTTGAATGGAGAAAGTCGGTACACATTCAGGGAGAAGCCTAGGGTCTAATTCATAATAATCGAGTACTTCTTTGGCTTGACGTTTTTCTTGAAAATTCCATAAAATAGCTTCACTTAACCCGGAAATAGTGGTGGTTTTTTCCCCAGTAAGCTTATAGGCAATAAAATCACCGGGTAACATCACCTTATCGATACGAGAGTATAACTCTGGCTCGTTATCCTTGACCCATTTCAATTTTGAGGCAGTGAAGTTGCCAGGGGAATTAAGAAAATTTTCTAGGCAGTATTGCTGTCCCATCTCTCGAAAAGCCTGGCGCCCAATAGATACGGCTCGTCCATCACTCCAAATAATAGCAGGACGAAGGACCTCCCCTTCCGCATCTATCAAAACCAAACCATGCATCTGATATGCAATCCCAATGCTTGCTACTGCTGTAGGATCAACTCCGCTCTTGTTGAGAAGCTTACGGGTGGCCATGCAAAAATGCATCCACCACAGATCAGGCTGTTGTTCAGCCCAACCCGCTCGACGGGACATGATATCCATACCCGTATTGGGATACTGGATCACTTGCACAACCCGATTACTCACTCCCTCATATAAGGCAGCTTTTATGCTCGCGTTGCCGATATCATAGCCAATAAAGTACATCTGTTCCTTTTGCCCGGTCCCAATTTTTGTTCCTAAAAGTAAAGTACAAAAATTCTAACCTTAGCATAAAGAACAGATTGCTTTTAGGCTCTCAATATCAGCTATTAAGCTCTTTGTCCGAATGGTCCTGTGATAGCTAAGGTCAAACCTGCGTGTTGGATATTGACAAAAAGGGTTTTCCCATCAGGCGCAAAGGTGGCTCCGGTAAATTCAGATTCATAGCCTACGTTTTTGGCCAAATGGTAGATTTCTCCTTTGGGAGTCACCCCAACAATGCGTGGGCTAGCTTGATCTTCACAAAGAATTAAATGGTAAGGATTGGATCGCATATGTATTGGAACGCATGGCCGTACTCGCTGTGCTTCAGGAAGGGTGTGATAAAGCCAGGTCCTATATCACAGAAGGGCTACTCATCGCAGAGGAAAACGACTTTCTCCTCGAAAAAATACTACTTAACATGACGCTCGCTGAATGTCTTTTAGAAGAAGGCAAAATCGCTCAGACCAGTATGGTGGTGGACGACTTACTTACTATGATCCTTGAAATAGATGACATTATATATCAGCGAGATGTATATGATATAGCGCAGCAAGCAGCTAACGCAGGAGGTGATATCAAGCAAGCGTACGATTACCTCCTGAAATTCAATGAGCTAAATGACAGTATTTACTCCGAAGAAAAAGCACTTGAATTGGCTACTGCAAACTATGAATACGAATTGGAGAAAGAGACCGATCGCATAGAAGCCGAAAAGGAACGCCAGGAGCTACTTTTTCGCGAACAGCAAAACCGAGACCGACTGATCAAAGTTTCGCTAATCGGTGCGATAATGCTTTTGGGGGTTATCGCTTTGCTTTCAATACGAGCTTATCGTATCAAGCAACGAACCAACAACGCATTGGCTGAAAAGAATGTGAAGCTCAAAGAACTACGCGAAAGCGAGAGGCTCTTCTCCGAAGAGGCATTAGCTGCCAAGGATCGGGAGCTAGCAACACTGGCCATGGCTTCACATGAAAAAACCACCCTCCTCAACAAACTTCAAGAGACCGTCGGAGATATTGAAAGCCAGATTGATAACCAGTTAAAGACCAATTTGAAGGAAATCAAGAAAAGCATTGAAGTGAGCTCTTCATTGGATAAGAGCTGGGAT
>CAZHOC010000727.1:0-3860 GCA_964534295.1 uncultured Bacteroidia bacterium
AATGCCGATGCCATTCGGATTTATCAAAATCTAACTCAAAACAATGGCCAGCGCCAAGAAATGATGGCAATCGCGGCTGATTTTGTTAAAAACGATCAATACACAGCATTGACTTCCCGCTTTAGGACTAAAGCTGATAGCAGCGAAAATGTCCCGGAATTGGCTCACGAAGAAGTACGCCAGCTATTGGATTCATTGATTTTGGTAGGTATTAGCAATCCTCAAACCCCTCTTGGTCTTGGCTGGGATGAGTCGGCCCATGATATCTGTGAGGGCCAAGAAAACTTGTTTTATTGCAAGCTGTCTTGGTATGTACGGAAGTTTTTTGGTCTACTAATCACTTCCTTAGCGATTTCTCTGGGAGCGCCTTTTTGGTTTGATCTCCTCAAAAAGTTTGTGAATGTTCGCTTTACAGGTAGTCAATTTAAAGGTTCAGATCAAGCCAAGGCATCACCACCACCAGCAGCTGATTAAGGCTCGCCTTGATAGTCTGAGTGGTAGTGTTACTGCTTCGCAGAACGAGATAATCGTTCCGCGCAGCGGTAGTAAAAATCAAGATCGACCTACTCCTCGCCGAGTCTGCTATCAAAATAGGTATAGATCTTCTCTAGGAGATGAAGGTTGTCCTTGCCTCGCACATGGTGCTCATAGATGAGATAAGGGTAAAAATCGATCTGTACATTTTGATCTACAGCCTCCCGCAAGAGCCGATAACTGTGCTGCGGAACTACCACATTGTCTTGCAGGCCATGGATCAATAGTAAATCACCTTGCAATTGCTTCACATATTGGATGAGATTGGCCTTGTCGTAGCCTTCTGGGTTGGTCTGTGGAGTATCCATATAGCGCTCGGTGTACATAATCTCGTACATGCGCCAGTCGACTACTGGACCGCCAGCTACCCCAACCTGAAAAGTACCAGGCTGTCGCAACATCAAGCTGCTTGTCATAAAACCGCCATAGGACCAACCCAATACGCCCATGCGATCCGTATCAACCCAAGGTTTTTGTTTTAGGTATTCAACACCCACAAGTTGGTCTTGCATTTCGAGCGTACCCAATCTGCGGTGAACGGCTTGCTCAAAGGCTAGACCTCGGTGAGCCGAACCGCGATTGTCAAGTGTAAAGACAACATAGCCTTGGCTCGCGAAATAGTTCATCAACATGATCCAGCGCCCCATCGAGCCTCCCATCCAAGTATTGGTAACCATCTGAGCGTGAGGGCCTCCGTAGACATAGGTCAGGACAGGATATTTTTGGGTGCTATCAAAACCAGCTGGCAAAATCATCCGGCAGTATAAATCAGTACCATCATTTGCCTTAAGAGAAAAAAGACTGGTTTTGCCAAGTTGATAGTTCTCTAAGGGGTTGCCGGCTTTGAAGAGACTGCGCTCAATTTCTCCTTTCTTGGTCTCAATAATCTGCGCTTCATAAGGCACCTCAAGACTAGAGTATTGGTCCAGAAGATATTTGCCATCTCCACTCAGGCTAGCTCTGTGGGTTCCGCCTTGCGGACTAAGCCGTTTCATAGATTTTTTGTTCAAGTCGACGGCATAAATATGACGATCTAAAGGACTTTCCTTGGTAGCTTGGATGTAGACATATTTGCCTTTTTCGTCAAATCCGAGCACATCGGTTACTTTCCAATTGCCATTGGTGATGGCCCCTAGAGACTTGCCTGAAACATCATAATGATAGAGATGATCAAAGCCACTGCGCTCGCTATACCATAGAAATTCGTCTGGATTATTGGGTAGGAAAATCGGGCCATGCTCTGGCTCTACATATTTAGTTTGACGTTCGTCAAAGAGTTTGCGGTTGAGACGGCCGTTGACCGCGCTATAGCGTTGGAGTTCCATATAGTTTTGGTCGCGATTGACTACTGCTACATAGATGTATTGTCCATCGGGACTCCAGGTAATATTGGTCAAGTACTGATCTGCAGGCCCTGAAATGGCAAGATAGACGATCTCCTGTGTGTTTACATCATAAACGCCTATGCTTGCTTGGTGACTACTGTCTCCCGCCATGGGATACTTTTGTGGTTCATGCAAAGCCGGAACGGCGATTTGGTTGACAAAAGGATAGTCCTTTACCGGATTATGATCTACCCGGTAAAAGGCTAAGCGTTCCCCGTCTGGGGACCAAAACATACCCTTACGAATACCAAACTCAAAGCGGTGAGCAGCTTCTCCGTAGGTAAGCTCATAATTACCATCATCGGTAAGTTGGCGGAGCCCTATGGAATCATTGGTGTTTACATAAAGATTGTGCTGCTTAACTTGCGCATAAATGCCTTTGGGACCCCATTCGACTAGCTCTGCCTCTGGATCGATATCGGTTACCTTTTCTAATACATCCTTGTCCAGGTAATAGTAAAGCAATCGATTTTCATGGATGAATGAAAAAGTATTGTCATCCACCCATGTGATCCGAGGAAAGCGTTTGAGATCAGCTCCCAGTTTGTTTTTAAGGACGTTGAGGGGTAATAAGACCGTTTCATTGCCTTTGAGGTCGATCTGTTTCAGATTTTGATTGGCGATATCAATTTGGGTATAAACAGACTCACTGCCTTTCCATTGGAGTTGCGGTATACGATCTGGAAAAAACTTTGGACTGATGATATCACTGATCTCTAGCTTTTGGTTCTGAGCGTGAATAAAACCTACATTCAATCCAAAAGAAACAAGTAAGACAAAGGTTAAAAAACGGTATCCCATAATGCTTTTATTGTCGGATTTACTAGTTATAGCTTGTCGGGGAGATTTCCAAGGTCTGCGGAAAATTACTGCTCAGGTGGATATTGTTGCCTTCAAAACAAAAAAGTGGGCATTTGAGAAAAATTGGCACAGTTTTGACAGTTAGTAAACTAAGGAAGACAGGAATTCGTTCTCTAGATGGATATGTAATATTCTCGCCTATTTTACATAGCATCTCGGAGAAATTCATTCCAAATTTAAGCTCCATCAGGGCAGTAAATGAAAAACCTCACTGTATATAATGCAGTGAGGTTTTGCTTTTATTCAAATCTTCCTTCTTCCAAAATATCCGTGCCCAAGAAACTGGTATCTGGGAAGGTATACCATTCCCTTATTTTAGGGATGCGCATTTGCCCGACCATCGTTTCCTCCTTGAGGACGATGTATTCGCCTTTTGGCTGAGTCTCGTCTCTGTAAAAACGATAGCCAATCATGGCATAGGTATCAGGTAAAATATAAAACTGGTAAATCTCGTCTCCCACTTCTGGTTCATAACGAACCGTCAAAACGTGTACATCTTTTCCCATGTATTGCTCCCTTCCAACTTCTGGATCTAGGATTGTCCCTGGATCGGTCAACTTCATCGGGAGCCCATTGAGATAGGTAAGATAATTGCGAAACATCAGCGTACGTTCGCAATCCATGCGATATTTCTTTACACTATCTTTCGGGAGTTCGGTTTGACCATTCAGCGTGAAATAGCAACTATCTTTTAGCATTCCACGCATACTTTGCGAACCCTCACGACTTGCTTTCATCTCAAATTTTTCTCCCGGAATGTCTATCCAAGCCTCTCGAATATTACTACTGCCCTTTGGGCTTTCAGAGCGGATCTTTAGATACATCGGACCGCTAGCCCATTGGCCTTGGGGATCGTGGTATTGTATGCTTTTGGCGAGGATCTCCGAAGCACTTGGAGGAGAGCTAAAGAAACTAAAGAGACTTGCAAATAGGAGCGTATAAAACATTCTTTAAGTAGTTAGTATGGAGTAGTTAGTACGGAGTATTAAGTAGTCGGTACAGAGTATTTAGTACGTGATTATTAGTATTCAGAATTGGTCTTTCTGGGGCCTCAATCCGTATTTCGTCTAAATACTAAAT
>CAZHOC010000728.1:0-3860 GCA_964534295.1 uncultured Bacteroidia bacterium
TAGAGTATCCGTCATCAGGTCTTCTATCAGCAATCGCTGCTTACCACTGTAGGCATGTACGGTAGATTTTTCTAGTGAGCCAGAAAGTATCTTCAAGCTACTGGGGATGAAGCTAGCTTCTAAGTCAGCGGGAAGGTGTAAATAGAAATCAGTTATAGCATCATAGTCCAAATCCAATTTATGGATAGCTATTTCCAGCTTGACAGTCTCGCCAAGGCGGATTTCCTCATCCCAAGTCAGTTTGACTTCTGCGACTTGCAGGTCCTGCATCATATAAACGCCCCCTGCTATCAACATGGCTAAACCCACTAATCCGGAAACCCAACGAAATCCAAGCGCAAGACGAGGCCGAAGCTCTAAACTGTTTTTCAAAGTAATGGAGATATCATTTTGACGAGTGTTCGCCAAATCAATCCAATACTAATAATTTACAATTCAGATATAAAACGAATTTAAGTAGGATTATTACTCCCTTTTTCGGGGCTTCAATCGCGCCATAAAAGGAGGAGTAATGGGACTAGCTTCACTAGCAATAATCAGCGAGCCATCGCGGTAAAAATCGATGGTCTCATATTGACGCCCTAATTTGGAAGGAGGTACTTCTTGGCGACTGATCGTTCCCCGCAGGAAATTACGACTAGAAAAGCCTTCAATAATGAGGAGAGAGGATTTTAAAGGCCAAAATTTATCTCGCCGATAATCATAGGCGATCAGGGCAATTTTTGTCCCTTCAGCATTGATCGCGGCCCCAGTAATGACTCTATCGCCAAAAGAGATACTGTCTTTGAGCGTGGCTACATATTCCCCAGGCTGATCAGGCAAGGCATAAAGCTTACTATAGTAGTTGCCATCCCCTGAGCGGTTTTTGGAAAAGATATAAAGAGAGTCGCCATACCAAAAGCAGCCCTCGGCATCAAAGTTCCATTGACTTTGAGGAGGCGGAAAAGCTTTTTGGTCCGGATAACTGAATTTGATTTGTTGGGCGACTTTCATGCCCTTTTGCCATTTGTAGATCACGAGATCCTGACGGGCGTTTCGATTATTCCCCATATCACAGAGGTAAAAATTGCCTTGGTCGTCCGTAGTCATTTCCTCCCAATCCACATTCTTGGCGCCAGGTATTGTCACTGAGTCTAGCAATTCGCCTTTGAGATTGGTGGCATAAATACGAGCCGCACCTCCACTATCATTGTGCCACCAGCAAGTATCTTGTTGCACATATAAGCCGGAAGCCTCTTCTAAGCTTGGAGGGAGTTTTGCCAGACGTTGATAGTTCCAAGGCTTACAGGCGCTTAGCAAGCAGGCGACAATTATGAAAATTTTGAGGGGCGTTTGGGATAAAATCATGAGCAGAAAATTGATGCTTTGCCTCTGTCCGGCTAACTTCATACCCGAAGAAACCAAAAGCCTATGTTAAAACAAATCTCGCCTACATCGACTCGCGCTTGGAAAGAGTTGGAAGCTCATTTTGCTGATATGAAAGCAGTGCCCATGCGTGGCTTATTTGAGGCTGACCAAGAACGTTTTAAGCGTTTTTCAATCAGCTTTGAAGAGATCCTCCTCGACTACTCTAAAAACCGCATCAATGATCGCACCATGGACTTGTTATTTGACCTGGCGCGCGAAACTGAGCTAGCGGATGGCATCCAGCAGATGTTTAAGGGGGAGAAGATCAACGAGACTGAGGGTAGAGCTGTTTTGCATACCGCTTTGCGGAACAGGTCCAATCAACCCATTTTGGTGGATGGTCAAGATGTGATGCCCGAGGTCAACGAAGTATTGGCACAGATGGAATCCTTTGCCAACCGGATCCAAAACGGTAGTTGGCTGGGTTATACCGGAAAACCCATTACTGATATCGTGAATATCGGAATTGGAGGTTCAGACTTAGGCCCAGTAATGGTTACAGAGGCGCTTAAGCCCTACTGGAAGGAAGGCCTTAACGTCCACTTTGTCTCAAACGTGGATGGTACCCATATCGCAGAGACTTTGAAAAAGGTCAATCCTGAGACGACCTTATTCATGATCGCTTCCAAGACCTTCACAACGCAAGAGACTATGACCAATGCTCACACAGCAAGGAAATGGTTTCTCGACGCAGGCGCAGCGGAAGCAGATATTGCCAAGCATTTTGCTGCCCTCTCCACTAATATTGATGGAGTTACTGCCTTTGGCATTGATCCAGCCAATATGTTTCGCTTTTGGGACTGGGTGGGCGGTCGTTATTCGCTTTGGTCCGCGATTGGTTTGTCGATTGCCTGTGTGATTGGTTTTGACAACTTCCGTCAATTGTTGGAAGGCGCTCACGCCATGGATAATCACTTCAAAAGCGCTCCACTGGAAGAGAACCTACCAGTCATCTTAGCCTTACTAGGCGTTTGGTACAACAACTTCTTTGGGGCGGAGTCAGAAGCGATCCTACCCTATGATCAATACATGCACCGCTTCGCGGCCTACTTCCAGCAAGGCAATATGGAGTCAAACGGTAAGTATGTAGGTCGCGACGGCAAAAAAGTATCTCACGAGACAGGGCCTATCATTTGGGGAGAGCCTGGTACCAATGGGCAGCATGCCTTCTACCAATTGATTCACCAAGGCACTAAATTGATTCCGTGCGACTTCTTAGCCCCAGCCCAGACGCATAATTCGATCGGGGATCATCATCCTAAGTTGCTGGCAAACTTCTTTGCTCAGACAGAAGCATTGATGATGGGCAAGACTGAGGCAGAAGTAGTGGCTGAGTTAGAAGCGCAAGGCCTCAGCGAAGCTGAGATTGAGCGTTTGGCGCCATTTAAAGTGTTTGAAGGCAATCGCCCGACCAACTCCATTCTTTTCAAGAAATTGACGCCTCATACCCTTGGCAGCTTGATCGCGCTGTATGAGCACAAGATTTTCGCCCAAGGGGTGATCTGGAATATTTTCAGCTTTGACCAATGGGGCGTAGAACTAGGTAAGCAACTTGCCAAGAAGATTCTCCCTGAGCTAGAAAATGATGCCGTAGTTGAGAGTCACGATAGCTCTACCAACGGCCTCATCAATACCTGGAAAGAAATGAGGTAGGAAAAAGGGAATGATGAATGTCGAATACCGAACGTAGAATTTCGAAATTGGACATTCGATATTCATTATTCGAAATTCCCTCGTTCTGCGAAGCAGAAGCTATAAAAAACAAAAAGCCGACTCACAAAGTGAATCGGCTTTTTCTATAGGTTCGATTTTTTCTAATCATCATAATCATTACGACGGTCGCTGTAATAGCCACCACCACCGCCACCACGGTTGTAACCTCCACGGTCACCACCACGATCTCTGTTGTAACCACCACGGTCGCCACGGTCTCTGCCGTAACCTCCGCGATCGCCACCGCCACCACGGTAGCCACCGCCACCACCGCCACGGTATCCGCCGCCGCCACCGCCACCGCGGTAACCGCCACCTCCACCACCGCCGCGATAACCGCCGCCGCCGCCGCCCTCTTGAGGACGAGCTTTTTTCACAACAATGTTTCTACCCTCAACAAGCGCTTCGTTGAGAGCTTCTACAGCTGCTTCACCCTCTTCATCATTGGGCATTTCAACAAAACCAAAGCCACGGGACTTGCCCGTCTCACGATCTAAAATAACTTTTGCAGAAGAAACTTCTCCGTAATTGGAGAACATGGATTCCAACTGATCGCTGTCAATAGCGAAGTTGAGATTGGCAACAAAAATATTCATAATAAAAAAAAAGAAAAATTAGTAACACGCTAAATCATTTACTCAACGCAAATGAGAATGTTTAGAAGTCGAAATATAGCGTACTAAAAGAGTCGTTACCACTAAGAGGGTTTAACTTACTTACGATTGTAATTACTAAGACTA
>CAZHOC010000729.1:0-3858 GCA_964534295.1 uncultured Bacteroidia bacterium
GGTTTGCCATCAACACAAGGATGCTCAGAGTACTCTGTAACTTTCGCTTCGAGCCATTGGCCGTGGGCTTTTTTACTAGTAAGTTCGATCTGATAACCATCGCCTTTCATGGTGCATAGGAGCCCAAAAGGTACGCCTGCGCCTGCGCGCAGGTTCAAACCAAAGGCTGAAGGTGGGTGATAGGTGGTGGGCATTTCAACTAAGAAATCAATCCAATTCTGATAATACACATTATGCTCGTCTAGGTCTGCAAGCTTAATCCATTGTTCGCCTTCTAAGGTGTGATGCAGCACTTTGACCCACTCTTCTCGTCTCTCAAAGACTAAGAGGCTGCTAATATGATAGTTTACTTCTCGACTATCATGTTGGTGTAGGGTCAAGCGTTCCGCGAAGCGGGGAACCACCTCAATATCCTTCCAAGGCGCATGACCCCCGACAGCCTGATGAACCAAATAGCCTTGCACTTCACCCTCGGGAGCATCATAGAAATTGATCTTGATATCTGGAGGTAAATTGAAGTTGGTGTTGGGGGAGTCGATCGTTTTGCGGAGATTGAGCAGACCGATTCCCCAAAGATCAGGATCTACATCCCAAGTTGGTTGGAAGATCAATAAGAGTGATAACAGTATAGACATGGCGACTTTCCGTTTATTGTAAGTAACGCACAAACCTTCGATATGAAAAACTATCTACTTATTCTCCTGATTGCTTTTAGCACTAGCCTCAGTGCCCAAAGACTCCCGACCCAAGTCCAGACTTATGAGTGGAATGCGGCCTTGTTTGACTGGTCTTTGCGGATGTCGGAGAGTTATCAATATGATGAAAGAGATAGCGTGCGGGTAACCGACAGCCAAAGTAATTGGTTTGGGCCAACGCGTCATATCTTAAGCAAAGACGAAAATGGGAAGGTGATAAAATCCCTCACTTTTTGGATGATTGAAGATGATGAATGGATCCCTAGCCAACGCATGAATGTCATAGAGGATGATGGTACAACTGAGACACAACTGGTTGAAAATTGGAACGAAACCCAATGGGAGCCCATGTTTTTGCATATCACTACGACTGAAATTAAGCCTAATGGGATTACAAGCGATCGCATTACCCAAGGCGACCAGAATGGTAATTGGGTCAATCAAAGTCGATATATCAATCAAAAAAACGAGGAGGGCCAAGATATACTGCAACAGCATTTTGAATGGGACGGCGCAAAGTGGAATACTACTTACCTCTGGATCAACCAATACAATGAGCAAGGAGACCTGGTGTATTCAGAGTACGGTTCTGCTCAAACCCAAGAGACTACTCGCAATCGGTGGACTTATGTCTACAATAATGCAGGTCTACCCATCAGTATTAGAAAAGAAAATTCATTTTCTGAACCGGCAAATTGGCTTTTACATTCTGAAGAGGTATTTGAGTATGATGATCAGGACAGACTCATCTTGAAAGACAGATTTCTCCATTTCCAAAATCGGCATCGACGGGAGGAGACCGAATATCGTGGAGACACCATTATTAACAGCATCTATCAGAGCGCGATCAATGAACAATTGATTGGGCAAAGTCGTCGCTGGCAGGTTCCCAACAAATTGAAGTATGGCTATGATCTTTACTGGCGTCATGATAGATGGGGTCATAACCAGTGGGAGCCCAGTACCATCATCAGGCGAGATTTTGAATATGACCAATACGATAATATCACTCGTATGGAGCAGGAAAATTTTAGAGACGGTGAGTGGCAACCCACTTTTTACTACACCTACAATTGGGAGTATACTGATGAAGGGGATCCGCTCAAAATGGTAGGCGTAGAATACAACTATACTTCTCAAAGACAGCTTCCTTTTCAGAAGCAAATCTGGCGTTACGAGGATCGTAAAAAGCGTTCAACTCGCCCCATGATAGAACTGGCGCCCAATCCTTCGGCTGGGCCACTAACGATTAGCTTCCACAGTGCTCCCGTTTTGCCGATTCGCTGGGTGATTTTGGATGAGACAGGCCGATCAGTGAGAGCCGCGGACATCAGTGAAGAGGAACAAACCATGGGCTTAGAAGTCGATGCGAGTGGCCTACAATTTGGTCTCTACATCCTGCAAATCCAGTACGAGGATGGGACGACAGTGGCAAAAAAATGGCAGAAGATTTAAGCTTCGGTTTTTGTTTCTTGGGTCAAGCACCCAAAGTATGAAGCATTTATTCACTTATTTTTTCTTGCTCTTTTATGTTTCTCTCCTGTCCCAGGAACGCCCAGTCGCTTATTATAGCTATGGTTGGGATGAGCAGCTATTTGATTGGGTTCTGATTTCAGAAGAACATTATCAATATGATCTCAATGATAGCCTAGTCCAAAAAGTGAATATACAGTTTGAACATCCCAATTCAATTGGGCTGGATCAGCGGTATTTGAGTCAGTACGATGCCAATGGAAATCAGACTTTTAAGCTGACGCAATTTCGTAGCCCTGACCAAGAATGGAGAGATATTAGACGGGTAAATTGGTTCGTTGATGAGGCTGGGTATCACAATCAGGTCAATGAATCCTTTGAAAAAGGAGAATGGATATTTACCAGGAGGTATCGCTGTAAAGAAACCTTAACCGGAAATCTCCTCATCGAAGACAACTACCGAGATCAGTTCAAAGAGGGAAAATGGGTTTTCGATACGCATGATAGTGTTCATCTTAACCTAGCCCACCAAAAAATCCGGCAATGGAGCTTTGCTTGGGACGAACAAGATACTTGGCAGGCCATGTTTGCTACAGAATGGGAATACTCTGCTTACGGTCATATGACCCGCAAACGCCAAGACAATCTCGCTCAAAGTCCTCCTAATTATTTTGAAAGCCGTTGGGAATATACCTATGACGCTAATGGCGATATATGGGAGGAAACTTCAGATAGACGTAGTACCTATCATCCGCAATGGACCCATCTCTATACGCACAAAACACGCTATGATGCCCAAAGACGGAAGATCAGTGAAGAACGGTTATTGGGTAATGTGCACAATAAATTTGACCAATATCGCAAGGAATATGAATATCGAGGGGATACCATCCTATCGGGAGACTTTATCTATCAAGAGGGTTCTCCTACTTGGCTCCCCAACATCAGGGTCTGGAGCTTACAGCATCCCCATTTCGACAAATATCCTTTATTCTCAAGAGTAGATTCGTCTCACAACTATGATTGGAAGTTTTGGCATTCCTTCCAGTATGAATTTACATTAGATGAAAAGGAGCACCTCATTGAAATCTCTCGACAGCTTAAACAGAATAATACAGATACCCATCATGGCCTAAAACGTTTTTTCCGGACCTCTGATGAGGCAGATCGTTTGACAAAATTGGTCGAACACCGTTATGATTATGGGAGTCAAAGCTACCTACCCTTCCATAAGGAAATATGGATCTACCAAGATCACCTAGAATCTCCCCAAAACGACTTCTCAATCTCCCCTCAGCCCACAAGCGGTCCCTTTGTGGTCCATTTTTTACAACAAGGGAGTATCCCACTATCCATTCAAATTTTTGACCAAGGGGGCAAATTCTTGCAAAGCCAGGTCATTTCTAAAGAAGAAGCTCGTTTTGGTCTGAAACTTCAATCACCGACTCAAACAGCCGGTCTATATTTGGTTCGTGTTATTTATAAGGACGGCAGTAGCCGAACGCAAAAATTACAAGTGTTCTAATACTAGCTCTTTCTATTCTTCAGCGATAGCCTTTCTGCTTCTAGTTGAGGGCTCTTTGGGTGTTTACCGCTACGCGGAACGAGGGAATATCGAATTTCCAATGCCGAATTTTGTCGTGCGTCATAAAGCTTTAGATCACCTTCACGCCATAAAGTTCTAGATCAC
>CAZHOC010000730.1:0-3856 GCA_964534295.1 uncultured Bacteroidia bacterium
GCGGTGATTTTTGCTTCTAAGTTTTCGAGACTATCTGCGATTTGATTGGCGACTTAGAAGCAGCGGTGATTTTTGCTTCTAAGTTTTCGAGACTATCTGCGATTTGATTGGCGACTTTTTCTTTTTGTAGTAGGATCCCAAGGTCTCTCATACCACGATACACATCTGAGAGTTTTTTGTAGGTCTGCAAGTAGATTGGAATACCTATTTGGCTGATACGTTCGACCTTGTCGGGAGAAAATATTTCATCGGTAGTAATGATCAAATCTCCTCCAGTAGCCTTGACTTCCTCTAAAGACAACTCTGGATAAGTTGTTACGGTGGGAAAATCTGCTGTCTCTTCCGGGTAATCGCAAGCCTGCGAGCGCGCGACCAATTTGTCTTGACCATCGATCGCAAATATCATTTCGGTGATATTGGGGGCAATGGAGACAAGCTTTTGTGGAGCCCGAGGCAAGGAAATTTGGCGACCTGTATGATCTGTATAAGCCTGAGAAATCAAGGGCGCATTATCGATCAGGTCCTTATTTTTATCGTTGCCGCAGGAAGCCAAGAAAAGGACTACCGCACAAAAAAAGATCCCGGAGATCCGAACAATCGGTTTTCCGGGATTCAATGATTTCTTTATCATTATGGTTTCGTTATTCGCTTTGAAAAGGCCTAGGCTAATACTTTGCCATTGACTCGTTCATCGATAAAGTTAGCCACTTCTTCCATTAACCACATAGGAGTTGAAGTAGCGCCACAAATACCAACACTTTGCTTGCCTTTGACCCAATCGAGGTTCATTTCTTCTACACCTGAGATGAAATAGCTTTCCTCATTTACGGCTTTACAAGCACTATGTAGAGCGCGACCGTTGGAGCTTTTCTTACCAGAGACAAAGATGATGACATCAACTTTGTCAGCAAATTTGCGCAACTCGGGTTCACGATTACTTACCTGACGACAGATGGTATCGTTGAACTTAAAGTCATCGAAACGATCTTCAAGGATAGACTTTACGTTGTAGAGAAGCTTGGTACTCTTAGTGGTTTGACTAAAGAGAGATACTGGTTTATCAATCTCTAACTGATTGGCTTCCTCCTCAGTAGTGATGACAATCGCATCTTGCTGGGTTTGACCCACGAGACCATTTACTTCAGCATGACCTTTTTTACCAAGGATCACTATCTGGCGATCTTCGTCATGAGCGTGGCGTACTCTATTTTGGAGTTTAAGGACCACAGGACAAGAAGCGTCGATAAGCTCGATATTATTTTCCATCGCTAGGCGATAGGTCGAAGGGGGTTCACCATGAGCCCGAATGAGGACTGTAGCGTCTCTCAATTCCTTGAGATCATCATGATTGATGATTTCCAAGCCCATGGCTTGAAGACGTTCTACTTCTTTATCATTGTGTACGATATCCCCGAGGCAATAGAGTTTACCGTATTCTTTGAGGTGATCCTCCGCCATCTCGATGGCATAGACGACCCCAAAACAAAATCCTGAGTGCTTGTCTATTTCTATTTGGAGCATATTATGTGTGGTTACCTACTAGTCTTACGCATTTATTCGTTCCATGGCCAATTTATAGACGCTTTCTACCTGATCTTCTATGGTCATTGACGAAGTATCTAGCAAAATTGCATCTTCTGCCTGCTTGAGGGGACCTTCTTCTCGGCTGGAATCAATATGATCTCGTTCCTTGAGATTCTGAATTACAGCTTCGAGTGTGGTATCTATTCCTTTCTTAAGCATTTCATTGAGTCTTCTTTGTGCTCTAATTTCAATGTCTGCTACTACGAAAACTTTCAACTCAGCTTCGGGAAACACCACGGTCCCAATGTCTCTGCCATCCATCACCACGCCTTTTTCGAGGCCTATGCGCTGTTGCTGAGCCACCATCGCTCTCCTTACAGATTTGTGTACAGCCACGGGGCTTACAATTGCGGAGATTTCAGGCTTTCGGATCTCGCTTTCGACTTCCTTGCCATTTAGACGGACTGTCGGATGAAGGTCTCCTTCATTTATAACGAAATCTATATAAATATCGTCCAAAGCAGCGATTAAATCAGCAGATTCTACCTCAAAATCTATCTTATTGCGCAAAAGGTAAAGTGAAACGGCCCGGTACATGGCTCCAGAGTCAATAAAGAGATAGCCTAACTTCTGCGCTAATTTTTTGGCGGTCGTGCTTTTGCCTGTACCTGCATAACCATCGACTGCAATGTTGATTTTCTTCACGGCTGCAAGTTACCAATTATCTAATCAAAATGAGGACGATACTCGCAACGTGAAGTACAAGTTTCGTGCACAACAATACTATACAAACCAGGTAGTTTATCCTTCAGTTCTTCAAAAAACCATTGTGCTATATTCTCTGAAGTAGGATTTCGGAGCAATTCAATATCCTCGCGTTCGGCGACATCATTAAGACACCAATGATCTAGCATATCGATGTATGGCTTAACCACGGCCTTGATATCCCCAAAGTCCATTACCATCCCTGTATGTGGGTCGATCTCTCCGAGAACATTTACCTCCATGCGGAAGCTATGCCCATGCAAACGGCGACATTTATGCCCCTCAGGCATACTAGGCAAATGATGAGCAGACTCGAAGGTGAACTTTTTGGTAATTAGTGCAGGCATAATACTCTAGAATCAGGGCAAAGCAACTGGCTTTTTGTCAAATTCGCAAATCAATATATGTGAACTAAAAAAAGCGGCACAAGAGCATGTGCCGCCAATAAGAAAAATTCGAACTATCAAAACTGTGCTTTCAAGTGCTATACAAAGAGTAGTTGGGTTCCTTCTCCTTTACTTTAAATATCCTTCAAAAAAAGGCGCTAGCAGCTGACATAAGCTGTTTTGATGGCTAATCTATTCTAGCTTACTCATTGACCTAAGTCATTACTAGCAGGCAGTCATTTGCTTCCCTAACGCTTGTTAGGTATAATTGCAAGCATGGAATTAAAAAGAGTCGTGATCACTGGCCTTGGTGCAGTTACCCCTTTGGGGAACGATGTCAATCAATTTTGGCAAGGCCTAGTCAGTGGTTCAAATGGAGCTGGTCCGATCACTCACTTTAAGGCTGAGGCTTTTCGGACCCACTTTGCTTGCGAAGTAAAGGGATTCAATCCCAACGACTATTTTGACCGCAAGGAAGGCCGTAAAATGGACCGATTCACCCAATATGCCATGGTTGCTGCCGATGAATGCATAGCAGACAGTGGCTTTGAAATGGGAGAGCTCTCTCCTCACAGAGTGGGAGTTATTTGGGCTTCAGGCATTGGCGGTTTCACCACCTTTGAAAACGAATTGATTGATTATGCTGCGAATCCAGCCAATCCTCGCTTCAATCCTTTTTTTATTACTAAGGTGATCCCTAATATGGCTTCCGGCCTCATTTCCATAAAACATGGATTTATGGGTATCAACTTTACCCCGGTCTCGGCTTGTGCTTCGGGGACAAATGCCATTGCAGATGCCTTTAATTATATCCGCTTAGGTAGAGCCACCGCAATCCTCTCAGGAGGTTCTGAGGCAGCAATTAGTCAAGCAGCTTTTGGCGGTTTCAATGCCATGAGAGCGCTTTCGACTCGTAATGATGATCCCACAAAAGCATGCCGCCCTTTTGACAAAGATAGAGACGGTTTTGTCATGGGAGAGGGAGCAGGGGCCTTGTTCTTAGAGGAACGTGAGCACGCGATTGCAAGGGGAGCTAAAATATATGCTGAAATAGTTGGCTGTGGCTTTGCTGCAGATGCTTATCATATTAGCGCCACCCATCCAGAAGGACTTGGGGCCAAATGGGCTATGCAAGATGCCCTAGATGACGCAGGTCTGACAGTGGGAGATGTAGACTACCT
>CAZHOC010000731.1:0-3852 GCA_964534295.1 uncultured Bacteroidia bacterium
CACACAATGTGTAGATGTAGCTGATGCGAGCGCTTTTTCGGTTGGCGACAGAGCCCTTTTGATTCAAATGAAAGGGGCCCAGATATCAGTATCAGATGATTCTACTTATGGAGACGTATCTGATTTTGGTAATGCTGGTAATTATGAATTTCACACGGTAACGGGTGTTTCGGGAAACACCATCACTTTCGATTTCTTCGTTTGCGGTGATTACACTGTAGCAGACTTGGTACAACTAGTGAGAATTCCAGTTTATGGGGATGCAATCATTACGGGGCCTCTAACCGCCGCGGCTTGGAATGGCTCAACGGGTGGTATTCTTGCTATTGAAGCTACCGGTACACTCACTATGAGTGATGATATAGATGTACAAACCGTAGGTTTTAGAGGCGGAGAGCTTAATGGTCATGCCTCCGCGGGGGGTACCACTTATATTTGCGACCTCAACTCTGGCCAAGGAGGTATCAAAGGAGAAGGAATTACCGAAGTTGCCTCAGCTGCCTGTCGTGGTAAGATGGCCAATGGCGGAGGAGGTGGTAACGATCATAACGCCGGTGGCGGCGGAGGCGGCAATTATGGTAGTGGCGGTAAAGGTGGCTATGGCTGGAAATCCGGTAATGCAAGCGATATTAATAAAGGAGGCATAGGGGGTCTTGAACTTCAAGATCAGTACAATGCGGGAGTACCCAAATTATTTTTGGGTGGCGGTGGTGGTGGCGGTCATCAAAACAATGGACTCACTGTGGCTGCCAGTAATGGTGCTGGTATTGTCATCATAACCGCCAACACATTGGAGGTTCCTAGCTCGCGAAACATATTTGCTAACGCACAGGATGCCGAAGATGTAAACTTTAACGATGGTGGGGGCGGAGGTGGAGCCGGTGGTTCTGTGCTCCTAAACGTAGACAACTTTATCACTCCTGAGAATCTTGCCATTGATGTCTCTGGTGGAGATGGTGCTACAGTCTATACCGCCAATCAACACGGTCCAGGTGGCGGTGGCGGTGGTGGTTACGTAAATAGCCCCAGCCCTATTCCCAACACCATTAGTGTTAGCTATGAAGGAGGGGATGCTGGTTTGTTTATCTCACCAAATCCGAATCGAGTACATTCAAATACCACCCATGGGGCTAATGATGGTCAAGACGGTGCAGTATTTAGTAATCTGGTGCTCCAGGATTGTTCCAGGGCACCTGTGCTTGATCTTAATAAAAGTGATCCGGGAACTGATAATTCGACTACGCATAATTTGATGAGTGCTTCGACTGCAATTGTAGCCATAGATGACATTGATGTATCAGATGATGATGATACAGAAATGCAATTACTCATTGTAACACTAACAGATCCCCAAGACGGTACAGACGAATACCTAAGCTTGATAGGCAGCATGCCAAGTGGTATCGGAGTAGCCACCGCTAATGATAATCAAAGACTTATTATTACGGGTGCTGCCCCTAAGGCTGATTATGCAACGGTAATATCTATGATTCATTACCACAACATTTCGGGTACACCAAGTATGCTTGACCGTACGATTAGTATGTACGTCAATGATGGAGGCACAGAAAGTAATATTTCTAGTGTAACCATCAGTATGTCAGCTGCGGTTTTACCAGTAGAATTCATTGATATCTCTGCCAAATGGGAAGCCAAGGCTGCTTCTCTTCAATGGATCACTGCCGCCGAAGAAGGCGTCAGTCATTTCGAAATCGAACGCTCTGTCGACACACGATTATTCCAAAGTATTGGCCAGCATCCCGCTATTGGAGGTCGAGACAAAACCATCTACCAATTCCAAGATCCTGAAGCGAGTAAAAGAAATCATAGCCCCATCTACTATCGGGTAAAATCTATTGATTTTGATGGCCAAACCGCTTACAGCTCAATCGTAGAACTAAATCCCGAGGGAGGTTTAGAGATAGTTCAACTTTCTGCTTTTCCCAATCCAGCTACCGATTTTGTAGAAATCTCCGCGACAGTGCCTGAAGGTGAAATCCAGATTGTAGATATAAATGGTAGCGTTCTCTGGAAGAGAACTACTACTGCTACAGAGGCCAATGTGCAAGAACAGCTTAACATTCAAACATGGGCCCGTGGAATCTATTTTGTCCGAGCTGTCAATCCATACAGTACCAAAACACAAAAAATAGTCGTCCAGTAAGCGGCAAACTTCCTACATACTAAAGGGTGATCTACTACAGATCACCCTTTTTATTTTTCCATTGATACAGTATTGATGATCCATTGAAAGAAATGCCTTATCTTTGATATTCCAATACCCTGGTAATTCCATGTTACGTGCTGTTATCGCAATCTTACTTGCTTGCTCTTTAAGTCCGATGTTCGCTCAGGATGGTCTAATATCCTTTGGATTTATGCTATCGCCTGATCGCTCAAGCCCCTCTACCTTTTTGTATTCATACGAAGAGCAGGAAAACTTTCAACTCGTTGAAAATGCTAAAACTACCGCCAGTTTTGGGGTGGTGACGCAGTATTGGCTATCCCCTTGGGTAACGCTACGTCTCGGCATTCAATATGCTGATCGAGGCTATAAGCAGACCCGTCTTTCCAACGATTTGACGCAAATTGACATAACTCGCTATCGCTTTAGCTACTTAAGCTTCCCTTTGACTGTCAAATGCCCCCTCAATCAAGGACCCGCATTTGTATACCTTTCTACTGGCGTAGCTACTGATTGGTTTTTGCATGGTCATGGAGGTGATTTCTCCTTTTTCAATGACCAACTCAACGATGTCTCTATGAGCTATCTGCTTGGCTTAGGCGCAGAGGTCGAGCTAAATCAAACCTTCAAATTTGCCTTTGAACCTATGTTTCGTCTAGCGATTACCGATTATTCCGTCAACCGTCGCTATCGCCCCTTCTCCTTGGGAGTAGGACTTAGACTACTTTACCGCTAGCGTAATTTATAACGCTCCAACCTTCGATATAAGGCCGCTCGACTCAAGCCCAATTCTTTAGCGGCTTGGCTAAGATTATGCCCGTGGCGAGAGAGCACCTTTTCAATTACCATCTTTTCGACCTGATCAAGCTTGTAGGTAGGCAGTTCCCAATTGCCGACTACTCCCGAATGGCCATTCAAAGCAAAATCCTCACTTTGTAAACTCTCGTTTTCGGTCATGATGATGGCTCTTTCCAGAGCATGCTGCAGTTCTCTAACGTTCCCCGGCCAGGGGTAAGCCCGCAAACGTTTCATAGCACCTGCGCTAATCTGCCTCACTTCTTTTTCATACTGCTTCGCATAACGCTTGAGATAATGCTGGGCCAAAAGCGGTATATCCTCAGATCGGTCCCGTAATGCAGGCAGATGTATCTCCACCGTATTGATTCGGTAAAGTAGATCTTGCCTAAAGAGGCGTTCTTCAACCTTACTGTGGATGGGCAAATTCGTAGCCGAGATCAATCTGATATCCACCGGGATGGATGCATTTGCTCCAACTCTAGTTATTTGGCGGGTTTGTAAGGCACTCAAAAGTTTTGCCTGCAAGGCAAGAGAGAGATTACCTATTTCGTCCAAAAATAGCGTCCCTCTCTGCGCCATTTCAAAACGTCCCACGCGATTTTCACGCGCATCAGTAAAAGCACCTTTGACATGCCCAAATAGCTCAGACTCAAACAGTGTTTCACTGATCGCCCCCATGTCTACGCTCACAAAAGGCTGATTATTTCGCCTCGAATGATGATGAAGCGCCTGCGCAATTAATTCCTTACCCGTACCATTTTCTCCTAGCAGCAATACATTGGCGTCCGTAGCCGCGACCTTCTCTACGATCTGGAAGACACGCTGCATACTAGGACTTTGACCAATAATGGCAGGAAAAGCGTTTTGGG
>CAZHOC010000732.1:0-3846 GCA_964534295.1 uncultured Bacteroidia bacterium
CAACCCTTCAACCCTTCAACCCTTCAACCCTTCAACCCTTTAGCATTCTACTTTTTCCTAAATATCAATTGATAGGGCCCTAATACTTCATCGATACCATCATCGATATAACCCATGATGGTGGCAGGGCCTTGAGTAAGACTGACTTCAGGGATGGTCAGACGACGAGTGCGTCCTTCAGCCTTTGCCTCCCATGTTTGCTCACCAATCTCGAGGCGCATATTCCAATCACTAATGGTATCACGCGCGATCACTTCTACTTCAAAAGTACTGGCCTCTTTGACATCTACATACCAACGGCCCTGCCTTCCCCAACCACGACCGGCTGTGATCAGTTCCCAGTCTTGCCAAGTGAGATGAGCGTTCGGCTCGGCCGTAGTACCTAAAAATATCGGTGGTTTGTCGTAGTTGTTTGGACGGGTGCTAGATACATCCGCAAACCAATCATCATATAGTTGTAGCATGGCAGCTGTACGCTCAGGGTCAGATTCGGCCAGGTTTTCGCTTTCAGCTAGGTCGCTGGAGATTTGATAAAGCTCATACGGGACCTCATCAAAAGGCTTACGTTCGTTACCAAAACCAGTGTTGTGAAGGAGTTTGTAGTCTTGACCAATGACGGCAAAGTGAGCTCTATTGGCAGGAGCATCTCCCCTTTGGGCTTGGATAAATAGATGACGGTCTGCCCAATTGGCTGGCGTCTCTCCCGTCAAAAGAGGTAAGAGACTGCGGCCGTCGATTTTATGGTCTGTGGCTAAGTTTTGCCCAGCGGCTTCGATAATGGTGGGCAATAGGTCTATATGAGCGCTGATACGATCATTGCGGTGCCCAGCTTGAATTTGCTTGGGCCAATGGGCTAGTAGTGGAGAGCGGATGCCGCCTTCATGAATCCCTCCTTTTTTGCCTCGCAAGGGCCCTACATAGCGCATGGTGTTGGGGCCGTTGTCTACCATAAAAAGGATGAGGGTATTGTCCTCGATGGCGAGTTCATTGAGCGTTGCGCGCAGCTCACCTATATTTTCGTCTACATTTTCGATCATGGCAAAAATGCGGGCCAGACGATCCTGAGTCTGAAGGGTATCCGTGACTTCGTTTTGGGCCAAAGGAATCAAATCTTTGGTCATATATTTTTGACGTAAACCCTCGGGCACATCATGAAAGGGGCCGTGCGGCGCATTGGTAGCGATATATGTAAAAAATGGTTTTTTGTCTTTGACCGAGGCACGAATAAAGTCTTCTGCATAATCAAAGTAAACGTCTGTACAATAGCCCTCACTTTGGATCTGCTTACCATTGTGCCAAAGAATGGCGTCAGTATAACGGCGAGCATTTTCGATGGGTTCTGAGGGCTGGGCAATACCGCCGCCTCTATGCATCAAGACTTCATCAAAGCCCTGATCTTGAGGACGCATGGGATGCATATCACCCAAGTGCCATTTGCCAAAAAGGCCGGATTGATAGCCTGCCTTCCCTAAGACTTCCGCGATGGTAATCTCCGCTGGATCCATCTGGGCTCTGCCCACCCAAGTATCTACCACCCGAGTGCGGAAATTATAGCGTCCTGTCATCAAGCAGGCCCGCGTAGGGGCACAAACTGGGCTGACGTAAAAGCGTTCCATCAGGGCGCTTTCGCTAGCGAGTTGATCTACATTCGGTGTTTCAATCAATTGATTGCCCATAAAGCCAAAGTCGCCATAGCCTTGATCGTCGGTTATGATCAGGATGATATTGGGTGGCGTATCAGATTTTGGGGCCTGGGAGCAGCGGAAGGCAAGCAGACTAAAAAAGAGTAGCAGTGTAGTAGTAGTTTTCATGTCAATCTGAGCTTTGTAACCAATCTAAGGAAAAACTACCAAAGACAATGCGGCCGTAGTTATCGGCCTCAAATAGTAGACCCAAGCGATCTTCAGAAAGACTTACTAGGCAAGAGTAAGCAAAGGATTCTGCGTAGACAAGTTTGCTATCAGGCCAGGTTTTTCCTTCGTCATAGCTGAGGCGGATAGTGCCCGTGTGACGGCCTTCTTGGGTAGCGGGATTGGCAAAAGCAATGATAGAAGGTTCCCAACTATGGCGTATGATGGAGGCCTGACAGCGAGATTCGATGAGGGTAGAGTCATTTTGAAAGCCACTCCAATTCTGCCCACCATCTGCACTAGTGGCCACCTTTCGATATTTGCCAGCCCCCATGGAGCGAGCATTGAGGAGGAGACTCCCATCCATTCGTTCTACCACTTGTACTTCATTGGCCATCCCTTCCACTAATGGAAAGGCCACCTCTCCATAATTCCAGCTTTGGCCATTGTCATCTGAATAAGCAGTATAAGCCATCCAGCGGCCATAGGGGCCTTGGTTGAAGGGCATGATCACGCGTCCTTTGTAAGGGCCATTTTGGATTTGGATACCGATACCGGGTCCGGCGGCAGTGGAGGTTGCGTAGGTGGGCCGCTTCACGGAACGCGTAATCTCACGGGGCGCAGACCAAGTTTGGCCTTCGTCATCAGAATGCACCAAAAAGGTCCTACAGATATCATCTCCTTCATAGCCTGACTTGACAAAATGCTCCCCACCCTCTGGCGGATACTTCTGATATATCACTAGCACACGGCCATTGTTTAGGACCACTGCCTGAGGGTTGTTGAGCGAGGCTTCACCTGCTTGGGCCAATACTTTGATATCACTCCAACTTTTTCCTCGGTCCTTGCTGGTCTTTAGGACGAGATCATTTTGGGCATGGTCGTTTTGCGTAGTTCGAGCCTCGGCAAAAGCGATGAGCGTTCCCCGAAGGGTGATAACTACACTTGGAATGCGATAAGTGTGATAGCCTTCCTGACCGCTGACAAAAACGTCGGTATAGCTCGCTTGGGCAAGCAGGCTTTGAGTGAGTGTCAAAAAGAAAATAGGGAGTAGATAGCGCATGGAGTCCTTTTGAGAAAAGTAAAGGGAATTTTGGGAAGATAGTCCAACTGGATAGACTGTTAATCCGCTTCAGCAAAATAAAAATCCAATACAATAATCTACCCTGAGTTACCAAAAAACCTCAGAAATAATTGCGCAAGCAAAAACTTGCGTTTATATTATGCAAGCAAAAACTTGCGTTTATATTATGCAAGTAAAAACTTGCCTAAAGAATTTAGATAATGAGAAGAGATGTTTTTAACGCCCTGGCAGATCCGACTAGGAGGGGAATACTACTGTTGTTGACTAGTAAATCTCAAAATGTAAACAACCTGGCTAATAAGTTTGATATGACTAGGCAAGCAGTTTCTCTCCACCTAAAGTATCTGCAAGAATGCGGCGTTATTACGATTAAAAAAGAAGGGCGTGAGCGCTACTGTTTTTTAGAAGCACAAAAGCTGGCTGAAGTAGCCGATTGGTTAGAGCCCTTCCGCAAAATATGGGAGACTCGCTTTGAGCAGTTAGACTCCTTATTGACCCAGCTTAAAAGTGAAAAAGACGAGAATCATGCATAAAACAAACTTTCAAATAAATGGGCCCCAACTGGTGGTAAGCAGGGTTTTTGAGGCTCCAATCGAAATCGTTTGGCGTGCCTGGACAGAGGCAGAATTGCTTGATCAATGGTGGGCACCTAGACCCTGGGTTTCAAAAACCAAGCAAATGAACTTTGAACCGAATGGTATACGTCATTATGCAATGTGTCGTCCGAATGGTGAAGAACATTGGGGCCTGACCACCTATCACACTATCAATCGTCTTTCAGATTTTTCTGGCTCAGATGCATTTAGTGATGAGAAGGGAACAATCGATGATAATCTGCCAATTGCAAAGTTTAAGAATGAGGATCAGCCGAAGGGTCATTCAACCCAGGTTATGGTACCAACTCAATATGCC
>CAZHOC010000733.1:0-3843 GCA_964534295.1 uncultured Bacteroidia bacterium
CAACAAATCAACAAATCAATAACTCAACAATTCCCAAGCCTTCAACCAATCTTATGTCTCCCATATTAACCATATTCCGAAAAGAAGTTTCCTCCTTTATCAATTCCCTGATCGCCTATGTGGTAATCGCGGTCTTTTTGATTGGAGTAGGGCTCTTTTTCTGGGTTTTTCCCAATAATGTTTTGGAGATGGGATTTGTCAGCATGGATATGCTGTTTGAGTCTGCTCCCTATATGTTTTTGTTTTTGGTGCCTGCCATCACGATGCGAGCGTTCTCCGAGGAGATGAAAACACAGACGATAGAGTTTTTGATTACCAAGCCGATTACAGATTGGCAGATCATCTTAGGGAAATACTTTGCGGCGGTTTTTTTGGTTTTGTTTGCGCTGCTACCTACACTTTTGTTTGTCGCCTCGGTCTGGTGGTTGGGAGATCCGGTGGGCAATTTAGATGTAGGTGCGACGATTGGAGCCTACCTAGGCTTATTTTTCCTTGGGGCGATCTTTGCGGCGATTGGGGTTTTTACCTCTGCTTTGACTGACAATCAAATCATTGCCTTCATCCTAGGGGTATTTCTTTGCTTTATCTTTTACCAAGGTTTTGAGTTCCTCGCAGGGATAAAGACCCTAGACGGTATCAATGCCTTCCTGCTCAAAATTGGTATCTACGAGCACTACCAGAGTATCAGCCGTGGTGTGATCGATAGTCGTGATATCCTTTATTATTTCAGTTTTATTACGATTGCGCTTATTGGTACCAAAATGGTTCTCAACGCCAAGCGCTAAAATGGCGACAGGCAACTCAAAGAGCTGCCTGCCTGGAAAAGCCACACACACTTATCCCACTACTCTAAAGAGTAGCGAAATTCCATATGGGATCCGCCGAAGCGTCATCACTATCATTTTCGGGAGCTATGTAAGTCTCCGTCTCTGTATTGAGAATCAAAACGGGTAGGTCGAGATGGTTTACCATAGATTCTGATACAGAACCTTTGATTACTCGCTTGAGGGGTCCACCGCCGTAATGCGCTAAGCTTACGAGATCCGCTTTATACTTTTTGGCAAAAAACTCAATGCCATCGCCTACTTCTAGGTCGCCGACACCATGAATGGTATAGGGCAAGGGACAGTTTTCGGCAAAGCTCTTCATCCGCTCAATATCCTCGGGGCTGGCTTCAAAGCGAGGGTAGGCTGCGATATGCAGTAGGTGAACGTGGGCGTTGTAGCGGCGGGCAAACTCTAGGAACTTCGCAAAAGGTACTTTGGCTTCCTCTTGGAAGTCAGAGGCGAAGACTAGGTTTTTAAAGTCAACTTTCTCGATCGGTTGTTTGACCACCAGCACGGGACAGTTCGCGTGGCGTACTACTTTTTGCGCATTAGAGCCAAACACAAACTCCTTGAGTCCACTTGCGCCATGAGAACCCATCACGATCATATATACCTCTTCCTCCTTGATGTAGCGAGAAATGGTCGGTACCATGTCTCCGCCCGAATAAGTGGTGCTTACTTTCACATGGGAGGCTTTGTAGCGTTTGCGCAGCACTTCAAAGTTGTTTTGCATGTACTTGAGGCGCTTGCCGACGTCTGGGAATCTGGCTTTTTCAGCTTCGCTGAACGCATCCCACTTGGGTGGCAAAGAAAGCTTATGGAAGAAATGCACTTCGGCATTGAACAAGGAGGCCATTTCGATGGCCAGATCTCCTGCCGCTAATGCGGGACGAGAAAAGTCGGTTGGAACTAATATTTTTTTATACATCACCAAAGCGTGTGAGGGTGAAACATTTAGGTTTACAGATTTACATAGAGAGCAAAATATTATTGCTCGTGTCGCTGATGATTACTTCATCATCTATTTCGGGTTTCGGCTGCGGCCGAACGATCAACATCGGAACCGTATGGTTGGTAGAAAGCATTCTCTCCGTTACGCTACCCAGCAGTACTCTTTCGAGTAGATTGTGGCCCTTGGCCCCCATGATGAGCAGATCGGTGTTTTCCTTTTCTGCCAACTTCATGATATGGCGACTGGTGTTGTACTCTGTATTTTCTACCAATTTGATCTCTACATTGAGGCCTTTGGTATCAATTCTAGAAAGATACTTTTCGGCATATTCGCTTACATTCTCGCGGACCATAGTAGCGAACTGCTCGCGGGTGCGGCTGATCTGATAATGGACACCATTGGGGATGTCATAGATATTGACCAGTTGTATGATAGGGGTCGGCTGCATCCGAACGCCCAACTCTACGGCTTGCTTCAAAGCAAGGTCAGAGAAAGGAGAGAAGTCGGTTGGTACCATGATCTTTTGGATTCTGGTCTTAGCCGTAGTAGGGATAAACAATACAGAGCCAGAACTCCGATGCATAAATCTCCTCGCGGCTAATCCGCTACCCATAGAGTCCTCCTTCTTGCCGACTAGCGTCAGCTCAGTCTGTTTGACATTGCTCCAATGCAACAACTTATCAGTAACATTGCCTTCTAGCACATTGAGCTCATAGTCAAACAAGCCAGGTTTGATCTTCAGACGAATTTCACGATCCATCTCCTCTTTGATCCGCTCGTCCAAGGGGACAATCGTCTCATCCGCAAACCAGTTCTTTGCGTATTGAGGGATCTCTAATCCGGGACTAATGTGCAGAAAGTATACTTTTTCTAAAGGGTACTGTTCTCCTAGAAATCGGACGTAGTCAAGCAAGCGATAATCCGCTTCTGAAAGGTCCAGTGCAACTAAAATCCTTTTCATAATCGTTTAATTAAGGGCTTGAGACTCTGTGAGTTTGACGAAGTCCGGCATCAACACAAAGCGTAGATTACCTTTGACCAATTCGTCGTATTCGCGGTAGGTTTCGTATAAGTAGATGGCTTCTTTTTGCCATTCGATCGCATAGATAGCAGCGTTCCCCGCAGGGTGCATACTCCCAATCATCACTATGTCAAAGGGAGTACTGACGCCTAACTCCTCGAGACCTGGAAACAGAACCGGGTGCTCATTGGCAAAACTCATATCTGCGACGATGTCTTCACTGCCAAAGGCTTCATTAAGACTCAACTCACAGCCATTTGCATCACAGATTTGGTAGCTGCCTTCTCGTAAAAAGGTGGTCAAATAGCCCTGCAGTCGACAGGCCCAGCCAGAGTTGAGATCGGCTGGAGGCATGCGTAGTAGTTTGTGATATTGATAATTGGCGTATTCGGTTTCTTGGGCTTCATAGACCAAGAGAGTATCCGCGCCACTTACTTCAAAACTGAGGTAGACAAAGTCGAGACGACTCATATCGAAGAAACAACCATCCTGGCTGGCGCCTACATATTGTAAGCGTTCTCCTTGAAGGCTAAAGTGAAGGTAATCAGCCTGAGTTTCGCCACAATAATCGCTGACCACGATCCGTACTTGCCCATCTTTGATCAGGGCAGGATCAATGTGAATCAACAAATCGGGGCGCTCGGCTTCAATCTCGGCGCTATAATCGGGAAGACTAATCCAGGTGCCTTGAATGGCTTTGACATATTTGCGAAGCGCATCCTCACCTTGAGGGGCACCGCTCCCTAGCAAAAATAGGCTAGCTAGTAGAGCAAGGAGTCCGATGATAATAGTGCGTTTCATTTCCTTATAGCTTTTCTTCTTATCACTAAGCTAGTGGGATGTGAAACGGATATTAATGCGCTAGGCTAGGGGAGGGGATGACATATGTCAGTTCGGTCTTTTTTAGGGTTTACCGCTGCGCGGAACGCTTATTCAAGTTTTTGAATTGTGGAAGGTTTGAATTTTTGAATGGCAATTATATCCTTAATCAACCCTTCAACCCTTCAACCCTTCAACCCTTCAACCCTTCAACCCTTCAACCC
>CAZHOC010000734.1:0-3837 GCA_964534295.1 uncultured Bacteroidia bacterium
CATCCTGCTTAGTCTTCCGACTGATGAGCTTTTCAAGGTCAACAAAGACACCATACATGTCATTGACTTGATCAATATCGTGGTGGTGTTTATTCTGGCTAGAGGGTTGGTGTGGTATTTCAAGCGCTGGTTCAAACGCTTATCAGAGGAGAAAAAGGTCAAAGTAGATAAGGGACGTACCTTCGCCATCTCTCAGATTTTTTCCTATATCGTCTACATTCTAGCAGTTTTATTGGCCCTGACGAGTCTTAAAATAGACATCAATCTTATCATCGCCAGTACTGCGGGCTTATTTGTCGGCATTGGTCTAGCCTTGCAGCATTCTTTTGACGATATCATCAGTGGGGTGATCATCCTCTTCGATGGAACGCTTGAAATTGACGACATGGTCGAAATCTCTACCCTAAAGCTAGAGGGTAAGGTCAAGGAAATTAAACTCCGGACTACGGTAGTCGAAACCCTTGATAATATCACCGTAATCGTTCCTAACTCCAAGATCACCAAAACCAATGTGGTCAATTGGACTTACAATGATAGAGAGACTCGCTTCAAAATCAATGTGGGTGTAGCCTATGGTTCGGACCTAAGTTTAGTCCGGAAAGCATTGTTGGCATCAGCTGAATCTCACGGAAAAGTCTTGCGTAAGCCAGCGCCTATGGTTCGATTTATCGAATTTGGAGCCTCCTCCCTTGATTTTGAGCTACTTTTTTGGACTAAAAACGAAACAGATATCTATAATATAAAGAGTGATCTACGCTTCAAGATAGATGCGGAGTTTAGACGCCATCGGATCGCGATTCCATTCCCTCAGCGCGATATTCATGTAGTTTCTGATTTTAGACACGGCTCCGCCGAACGCGAAAATCTGGAGTCCGAAAGCACAGATGAAGAAAAAGTAGAAGAAGATGGCAAGTGAATGTGAAGGAACTTTGTTTTCTCCGCTTTGCTTGTCTATATTTGCGTGTTCAAATTTTAAGCGGTAAAACAAACCATTCATGTATCTCTATAAAGAACTGAAAGAGGAAATTTTCTCAAAATATGGTGAGCAGAAAAAAGCCACCGATACCGGATCACCTGAGTCGCAAATCGCACTATGTACATACCGGATTGCTCACCTAACTGAGCACCTCAAAAAGAACAAAAAAGACGCGTCTACTCAGCTAGGTCTTCAGCGCCTTGTTGGTAAAAGACGTAAGATGCTTGATTACCTTAAGCGTAAGGATATCGAGCGTTACCGAGCCATTATCAAAGAATTGGGAATTCGGAAGTAATTCCCAATTTTTTTATGCTCTCTGATCTCCGATCCATTAGGCCGGGGCCCGTCTACTGCTATTCTCACGCCTCCGGTCAGTTTATTACAATACTTTTTTACAGATGAATGTTATCACTAAGTCCGTAACCCTCCCTGACGGGCGAGAAATATCTCTCGAAACGGGTGCACTGGCCAAACAGGCTGACGGAGCAGTAGTCCTACGATGTGGAGACACCATGTTGTTGGCTACAGTAGTCGCCAAAAGGGAGATCAACGTAGAGACTGACTTTCTGCCTCTCTCTGTCGACTACATGGAAAAATTTGCTGCTGCGGGACGTTTCCCCGGTGGCTTTTTTAAGCGTGATGGTCGAATGGGAGAACATGAGATTCTCACTTCTCGTTTGATCGATCGCGCCCTTCGCCCTTTATTCCCTGATGATTATCATGGAGACACTCAGGTGATGGTTCAGTTGATTTCTTCTGACTCTCAGGAGCAACCTGATGCCCTCGCTTGCCTTGCTGCTTCGGCAGCTTTATGCGTTTCTGATATCCCATTTCCTGATGCAGTAGCCGAAGTTCGCGTTGCTCGCAAAGATGGAGAATGGTTGATCAACCCAAGCTTCGAGCAAATGGAAGGGGTTGATGTAGACCTTATGGTAGCTGCTACGACTGACTCCATCAACATGGTTGAGGGAGAAATGAACGAAGTAAGCGAAGAGGTAATGTTAGAAGCGATCAAGTACGCTCACGAAGTAATCCGTACCCTCAACGCGGCTCAAGACGAATTGCGCGCTGCTGTGGGCAAAGAAACTCGTGAATACGATGTACTTACCTTCGACGAAGAACTTTACAACAAGATCAAAGAGCACGTTAGCCCTGCGATCGAAAAAGTAGCTCGTGGCGCTCTAGGTAAGGATGAACGTTCCGCTATGACTAGCGAAGCTAAATCTGCCTGCTACGAAGCCCTACAAGAAGAGTATGCGGAAGCTGAGTACTTTGACGCTCGCTTCGCACAATACTTCAAGAAAATCCAGAAAGGCATCGTTCGTAACATCACTGTTACCGAAAAGCAACGCCTTGATGGTCGTGCCTTAGATGAAGTTCGTCCTATTTGGGCCAAGACTTCATATATGCCACGTACTCACGGATCTGCTGTCTTCACCCGTGGTGAAACGCAAGCCCTCTGTGATGTAACTATGGGTACTAAGTTTGACCAGCAAACAATCGATACCGCTACCTTCAAAGGTTCTAAGAAGTTCATGTTGCAATACGTCTTCCCTGGTTTCTCTACTGGCGAAGTTCGTTTCAATCGTGGACCAGGTCGTCGTGAGATTGGTCATGGTAACCTAGCTGAGCGCGCCTTGAAAAAGATGGTGCCAGAAGAGATCCCATACACGATCCGTGTGGTTTCTCAGATCCTAGAGTCAAATGGTTCTAGTTCTATGGCTTCTGTTTGTGGTGGCTGTTTGGCATTGATGGATGCTGGTGTAGCAATCAAGCGCCCAGTTTCAGGTATTGCGATGGGCCTTATCACTACCGATGATGGCTTTGCAGTACTTTCTGATATCCTAGGAGATGAAGATTTCCTTGGAGACATGGACTTCAAAGTTACTGGTACAACAGAAGGTTTGACTGCCTGTCAGATGGATATCAAAATCCGTGGTCTTTCTTACGAGATCATCGAGCAAGCACTCTCTCAGTCCAAAACTGGACGTATGCATATCCTAGACAAGATGTTGGAAGAGCTCGCAGAGCCTCGCCCAGACATGTCTCCATATGCACCACGCTTCTTTGTGATGGATGTACCGCACGAATTCTTTGGTACCGTTATTGGTCCTGGAGGTAAAGTGATCCAAGAGCTACAAAAACTTACCAACACTACCATCAACCTCGAAGAAGGGGAAGCTGACACTGGTACTGCGACTATCAGTTCTGAAAATGCCGCTGGCATTGAGGAAGCTGTTTCTCGTATCCGTGCCCTAGTTGCGGTTCCTGAGGTAGGTGAAACTTACAAAGCAAAAGTTAAGTCTATCACTGACTACGGTGCTTTTGTTGAGTTTATGCCTGGTAAAGAAGGTCTACTTCACATCTCAGAAGTTGCTTACGAACGCGTAGGTAGTATGGATGATGTCATGGCAGTAGGTGATGAGTTTGATATCAAACTCATCGGTGTTGATCCTAAGTCTGGTAAGTTCCGCTTGAGCAAAAAAGCGCTTCTTCCAAAGCCAGAAGGTTGGGTTGAGCCTGAGCGTCGTCCTCGTGGTGATCGCGGCGATCGTCGTGGTGGTGGCCGAGGAGGTTATCGCGGAAACCGTGATCGTGGTGATCGCAGAGACCGTAGAGATCGCAGAGACTAATCTCTCATATAACTAAATTTGTATAGGCAGCAGTTACTTCGGTAGCTGCTGTTTTTTTTCTGCTTCGCAGAACGCTGGGGAATGTCGAATGTCCAATTTCGGATGCCCAATTTCGAAGGCTAGGTTTTGACTTTTTATTAGCGCGTTTTGTTTTCCAAATACATTATGTGGTGGCCTTGTGTCTGTATTGTATCAAACATGCTATCTGGCATTGTCAAGGGCTTGAGT
>CAZHOC010000735.1:0-3837 GCA_964534295.1 uncultured Bacteroidia bacterium
AAGTCCTATTGCCCCCTTACTCAAAAGAAATGAAGCCATTGGTACCAAAGAGGAGCAAACCAAAGTCTACTCCATCTTTACCGAGCTACAATTGGCGATCCTAAAAAACCCCAAAGAATACCGAAATCGCCTTCAACTAGCGCAACTTTACATGCTAGAAGCTAGGGCAACCGGCGAACATGGCTATTACTATCCCGCCGCTCTGAAAGTCTTGGACGACATCTTGGACGAAAAGCCCAACAAAGATGTCATATTTGGTGCCACTAGTCTAAAAGCTTCCGTTTACCTATCCCTTCACAAATTTGCTGAGGCCAAGAAGCTAGCCAAGTTTGCCACCGAACTCAATGGTTTCAACGCCCTGATTTATGGTTCTTTGGTCGATGCCCATGTAGAGCTCGGAGAGTATGAGGAGGCCATCAAAATGGCTGACAAAATGGTTTCCATCCGTCCTGATCTACGATCTTACTCTCGCATCAGCTATCTAAGAGAAATACACGGTGATTTGGATGGTGCCATTGACGCGATGTCTGAAGCCGTCAAAGCAGGTTATCCTGGTTATGAAGAAACCGCCTGGACTCGTCTCACTTTGGGAGAGCTTTATGAGCAGAAGGGTGATCTGACCTCAGCGCGTTTTCAGTATGAGACCGCTCTCGCGGAACGCCCAAACTATCCCTTCGCAACGGCTGCTTTAGCCGGTATCGCTATCAAAGAAGGTAAGCTGAACGAAGCCGTCGGCTTGCTGCATCAGGCGACCAATGTGATCCCAGAAGTGGGCTTTTATATCCAGTTACTTGATATCTACAAGATTCAAGGAGATCAAGCTAATTACGATCAAACTCTCTCTATGGTGTTTGAAATGCTTGCAGATGACGAAGCCAAAGGCCACAATATGGGGCTAGAATATGCACGACTCCACCTTGAACATACCCAAGACTTAGACAAAGCTCTGGCTTTTGCTCAAAAAGAATATGATGCTCGTCCTAAAAACATAGATGTCAATTTTATCATGGCCGAAATCTATTTTGAGATGGGCAAGATCGACCAAGCGAAGGACTTTTTAAAAGTGGCGCAAAGCACGGATAAACAGCACCCAGATTTAATCGCTTTCGCTGCTAAGTTCTAGCGATAAACGTTCCGCGAAGCGGGGGAAAATCGACAAAGTTCCCTCCACTACGGTCTGGATGACAAAAGGAAGATATTGAGTAAAAAACCTAATTAGCTGATTTGTCTTCCTGAGTCCCGCTGAAGGATCTATCGAGATAAGCGTTCCGCACAGCGGGGAAATTTCAAAATTACTTTGCCATTAATGTTCCATGAAAAAAGCAGAAAAATCTTTCTGAGGAGATCCCTATTTCCTTGTTTAACAGATTGAATACTGCTACCCAACTATTTGAAACATTCAGATGAAACTATACACTATAATTAAACACTCTTTCTTTTCCCTTTTTCTTCTCCTTGGTATGCAGCAGGTATTATATGCAGACTTTGGCCTAGTAAAAGGACGGATCACAGATATGGACGGGAAGGCATTAGAAGGCGCTTATGTGAGCCTTGACAGCCTTAGAAGAGGTGCCGTGAGCGACGAAATGGGTTATTTTTATTTACGTAGCCTACCAGTTGGAGAACATGACCTACACGTAAGTTACCTAGGCTATGAAAAGGGGTTTGAGACAGTAGTTGTCCAACCCAATGCGGAGGTAGCGCTGGAAATCGCTTTAACCGAAAGCGCTATTGACCTAGGAGCCATTACGATAGAAGGTCAAAGCGGCAGCAGTCCTATACGCCCGATTCAGGCTTTAGATATCCAACTCAAACCCATTCAATCGGCCCAAGAAGTGCTAAGAGCCGTACCGGGTCTGATGATCGCACAGCATGCGGGAGGAGGTAAGGCCGAACAGATATTCCTCCGAGGCTTTGATATCGATCACGGTACAGATATTCATTTAAGCGTTGACGGCATGCCAGTTAATATGGTTTCTCATGCCCACGGCCAAGGATACGCAGATCTCCATTTTCTGATTCCAGAGACTATCGAACGTATTGCCGCAGATAAGGGACCATATGATGCTGACAAAGGCAATTTCGCCACTGCGGGTTATGTGGACTTTCGGACCAAGTCCAAGCTAAAGGATAATCTAGTCAAATTTGAGTTAAGTCAATTTGAAAGTTTGCGTAGCCTTGCTATGATCAATCTATTGCCTCAAAAAAGTAAACATGATGCCTATGTAGCGACTGAGTGGGTGCAAACCCAAGGATACTTTGAGTCTCCCCAAGATTTTTCCCGCCTCAATTTGATGGCCAAATACAATGGACAAATCAATGATAGACAGCAGTTAAGCGTTTCCTTGAGCCACTTCCAAAGTAGTTGGGATGCTTCAGGTCAGATCCCTGAGCGTGCCGTGAATCAGGGCTTAATCACTCGATTTGGCGCTATCGACGATACGGAAGGAGGCGAGACCAGTCGTCAAAGCCTTAATATTCAAATGACTAGTCAGAATGAAGACGGCAGTAGCTTCAGACATCAAGTTTCATTGATCCGCTATGATTTCTCTCTTTTTAGCAACTTCACTTTTTTCTTAGAAGACAGTGTAAACGGGGATCAAATTTGGCAACATGAGGCTAGAGACATTGTTTTTGGCCAATCTAGTTATCGTAAACCCATCCAATTGGGACAGGTCGAAGGGCTGACCGAGATCGGCGCTAGCCTAAGGGCGGACAATGTCAAAGACAACGAATTGGCCCATACTCGTAATCGTACCGAAGTCTTAGAAAGCTTAAGTAGAGGAGACATTCAGGAAAATAATTTAGGCTTATTCTTCCGCCAACAACTACAGATAAGCCCTAAGCTCGGGGCAGAAGTTGGACTACGCTATGACTATTTTCAATTTCGTTATGAAGATGCCTTACAAGCCGCTTATGATCCGGCCAGACTAGACGGTGGAGTTTGGAGTAGCAAATTGAAGGTCAATTACCAGGTGAATCAAAATCTGCGCCTCTATCTGCACATGGGCTCTGGATTTCATAGCAATGATGCTCGTAGTCTAGGCACTCAAAACATTAAGGCTATGTTGCCGCAAGCCAGTGGAGCTGATTTAGGATTTGTCCTAAAACCCAGTCCTAGGGTATTTATACAGTCTGCCCTTTGGTTATTGCATTCGGAGCAGGAGTTTGTCTATGTAGGTGATGCCGGAATAGTCGAGGCCTCCGGTCAAAGTTTAAGAAGAGGCATTGATCTGAGCACACGTATTCAGCTTACGGATTGGCTCTTTGCCGAAGGAGACTTCACCTACACTCATGCCCGTTTTCTCGATGCAGAAAGCGGCTCAGACTATGTCCCATTAGCGCCTATCTTCACCACCACAGGAGGGCTCAATGTGTTGACTAGAAGTGGCTGGGAAGGCAGTCTAAGCGCTAGGTACCTTGGGGATCGCCCTGCCAATGAGGATTACAGTCTTGTCGCCGAAGGTTATTTCCTTCTTGATGCGGTAGTGAGAAAAGATATTGGTCCAGTTAGCATAAGCCTCATGCTACAAAATATCCTCAACTCGGATTGGCAAGAAGCACAATTTGAAACCACCTCTCGTTTGCAAAATGAAGCGAATCCCGTAACAGAGATTCATTATACGCCCGGTACTCCCTTTCAAGCGAGGCTTTCTTTAGCGTATCGTTTTTAGGACTGCTGCGCAGAACGCTTATCTCTACAGTTGCTTCGGCCTTGCTCAACATGACAATTAGCTTGTCTTGAATTTTCTAAGTGTCATCCCGAGCCTTAGTCGAGGGACATAAAAAGCGGCTCACGGTGATTCGAAAAACTCAGTCCGCATTCATTTCGAGTGG
>CAZHOC010000736.1:0-3835 GCA_964534295.1 uncultured Bacteroidia bacterium
GAGTAAAAAAACAAAGGGATGAAAAAGCTAAAGCTCTTTCATCCCTTAATTTATTTATAAAAATCCTAAGCGGACTATACTTCGAGAAGCATACGGCTTGGATCTTCTAGACGTTCTTTGACGCGGAATAGGAAGCTAACAGCCTCTTTCCCATCGATGATACGATGATCATAAGACAGCGCTACGTACATGATCGGACGAATCTTGACCTCTCCGTTGACAGCCGTAGGGCGCTGCACGATATTGTGCATACCGAGGATGGCTGACTGAGGAGGATTGATGATCGGAGTCGAAAGCATAGAGCCAAAAATACCACCATTGGTGATGGTGAATGTACCACCGCTCATATCGTCTGGGGTAACTTCATTGGCGCGAGCTTTGAGGGCATAATGCAAGACCGATTTCTCAATCTGCCAAAGGCTCATCAGGTGGGCATCACGGATTACCGGCACCACTAATCCACGATCTGAGCTCACCGCGATACTGATATCAGCATAATTGTGAGTAAGCATTTCTTTACCATCGATCTGGCCATTGACAGCAGGAAATTCCATCAATGCCATGGTCACGGCTTTGGTAAAGAAGGACATATAGCCAAGGCCAACACCGTGGGTCTCCTTGAACTTTTCCTTGTATTTTTTGCGCATGGCCATCACTTCAGTAAGGTCAACCTCATTGAAGGTGGTGAGCATGGCAGTTTCATTTTTTACAGAGACCAATCTCTCGGCTATTTTGCGGCGAATCAAACTCATTTTTTCACGAGTTTGGACACGCTCAGCGCCACCAGTCATGGTTGGTAGGCTTGGGATCGGTCTTTCTTCTTTTTTGGGAGCTTCTTCCTTAGGCGCTGCAGGTGCTTTGGCGGCAGGCTTATGGGCGATGACATCCGTTTTGGTAACTCTACCTCCTCGACCACTGCCTTGAACATCTCCGGCGGCAATGCCTTTCTCAGCCATCAGCTTAGCGGCTGATACGGAAGGATGCCCAGCGGCATGTCCACCATTGTTGGAAGGCGCGACAGTTTGAGGAGCGGCCTCTTCCTTTTTCTCGGCGGGGGCGCTTTCTTCTTTTTTGGCAGGAGCTGCGCCTGCAGCTTCGGTATCGATTTTGGCGATAACTTGCCCTACAGCTACGGTTTCTCCTTCTTCTACCAAGATTTCAATGGCGCCGCCATTTTCGGCATTGATGGTCAAGGTAGCTTTATCAGAATTAATCTCGGCCAGTTCATCATCCATTTCAACGGTGGCACCGCTTTCGACTAACCAGGCTTCGATTTCTACTTCGGTAATGGATTCTCCGGGGCTCGGGACTTTTACTTCGATGATCATACGTCTTTCTTTAAATCGACGGACTAAAATTTGTGCTTATACAAAACTAGGTTTTTTTTATGAATTGTTTGCCTTTCTCCGATGGTAATAAACGCATAGCAAAAGTGCTATGAGTGCGCCTAAACTATCTATGCCTACGTCAACGATTGTTCCCACTCTCCCGGGGATAAAAATCTGGTGAAACTCATCACTTGCAGCATAGGCAAGCGTAAACAAAAAACTGCTAATTAAACTGGTTTTAAGCGGCTTTTGGGTCTTGATAAGGCGAAAAAACAACAGAAATAGGATAAAGTATTCTGTCATATGCGCGGCCTTGCGCACTAAGGTTTTGACGCCAGATTGACGCAAAGTCTCAGGATCTATGTGGAGAAATTCAAGTATGCTTACTACCCAATTGCTTAGCTGTGAGGAAGTGTCTCCGTCCTGATGGGAGAGGGAGAAGATAAGAATCAGCCAAAAAAGCAAGGGGAACCAATAGCTAAAAAAGTGCCTCATTGAAGGTAAATCAATCAGGTAAGGTCTTTACGACGATATTTGTAGGGATCGTAGACAGGGCGAGCTTTATTAAAACGGCGATTGATCCAACTAAACAAGCCATATAGCAGGCCAAGTACTCCCAAGGCAATCAAGACGCCGATCAAAGCATAAATTGCACTCGTCCAGGAGTAATCAATCTTTGGCTCAAAATCGAAGGAAGCGTGAATGGAGGGATCATAATGCTTGCCCAAAGCAAATGGTTTTTTCCACTCGGGACTCTCGCTAATCGCTCGGTAGGCCTCATCATAGCTGTAATATCTTTCTACCGCATCTTGCATGAGTTGAGGATCAGTCAAACGCATGCTATCAGGTATGAACCCTTGTTGCTCTAGAAAACTATTGACATCTAAATTAAACTGCGCCGCTTTGGCGTCTAATTCGAGGTAGGTTTTTTCACTCCGTGAACGTACTGTCGCCAAGCTATCTTGATATTGGCTAAGATAGGTTGGAATCTGCGTCAGTAAAACGGCAAAAAGTACGCAAAGAAGGCGGTCTCCTAGATTGAGAAAAAAAGTAAACAATCGCTTAAGGCTTCGCATAGGAGGAGGGGAGTGAGACTAGCAAAAAGTTTTTAGCCACTCTACAGCGGATTCTTTACTAGTAAAAATCTTTGAAGGATATACTGGAGGAACAGTCCTAATCCAAAGATTACCAAGAAAAGCACTCATGGAGTTGTTGGAAATGCCAGCAGCTGCGGCGATTTCTTTGGCATCAGAAAGGTGGCGTCTTGCTTTGAGTGTAGTCGTATGAGGATGACTGTTATCAATCAAAACGACAGGCGCTTTCTCGCCAGCAATCTCTACACAAACCTTAATAAACTCCTTAGCCCCATCTAGTTCGATTCTAGAATAGGGTTTCATGGTAAGCAAAATGACTCCTGAGGGATACCGCTCATAAGTAGCAATCGCGGTTTCTACTAGCTTTTCAGGATGCTCTGAAACGGACATTCAGTTGGTTTGTAGTAAAACTGCTCTAAACTATGCAATGTCATGCAGATTTCCAATTTATCATTTTGCCGTTCCCAATATTTGATGTCAGTATTTTATGGAATTCTAAAATATTTTTGGGTCTATCCCATCAACTCCAAATGAGAGACATCTTTGCTTGGAAGAACGCTACTTCCTTTTAGCCATTTATCAACCTCAATGGCTGCTTCTCGCCCTTCGCTAATGGCCCAAACCACCAAGGATTGGCCTCTTCTCATGTCTCCTGCGGCGAAAACACCTTCAACACTGGTTTGGTATTGTTGGGTTTGTACGTTGCCTCTATCGTCTAGGTCTACTTCGAGCTGTGCAAGCAAACCTTCTGGGTCTGGAGAGACAAATCCAATGGCCAATAATGCCAATTCACAGGGAATTTCTCGGCTTGAGCCTGCTACTTTTTCAAACTTACGGCTACTCTCATCCCAAGCAATATCACATACTTGTAAGGCTTTGAGATTTTGGTTTTCATCTCCGATGAACGCTTCTGTCAGGATCGACCAATTGCGCTCACAGCCCTCTTCATGAGAGGAAGAAGTACGTAAGGTCATCGGCCATTCTGGCCAAGGATTATGAGCTGCACGACTTGTAGGTGGTTGTCCAAGCAATTCAAGTTGAGTGATAGAACTTGCTTTATGACGATTGGACGTTCCGACGCAGTCGGCTCCCGTATCACCACCGCCAATGACCACTACATTTTTGTCAGTCGCAAGGATACGTTCTTCTTTGGCTTCCCACTCTTTGCTTACGACCTGGTTTTGCTGAGTAAGAAAATCCATCGCTAGATGCACCCCCTTCAGCTCTCTGCCCGGTATAGGCAGATCTCTCGCGATAGTGGATCCTCCCGTAAGAACCACTGCATCATATTCGGCTTGGATTTGGATGGCAAGGATATCTTTGCCGACCTCTACACCACATTCGAACTTGATGCCAGAAGCCTCCATGACAGCAATTCTTCTTTCTACGGTATGCTTTTCCAATTTGAAATCT
>CAZHOC010000737.1:0-3832 GCA_964534295.1 uncultured Bacteroidia bacterium
CATAGCCGTTGGGCCGCAGATATAGACGAGTGGATGGGAGGGGAACTTCGCTAACTCTTCCTTCAGCATGATTTTATCTACCCTTCGCTGATCCCCTGCCCATCGGGCAGGGATCTTTTGGGTATAAGTCCTCCTGATCTGAAAGCCTGAATCCGCTCTATCCAGCTGCGATAACTCTTCCTTGTAAATCTCCGCCTCTGGACTTTTGAGGCTATAGAGCAGCTTAGCCGTTACTGGGTTCGTGAGATTTTGGCGATGTCGTAACATGGCCATAAGGGGCACAATACCAGAACCGCCTGCAATTAGCCATAAGGGACTTTTATAGGCCGATTTCCAAACAAAGTAACCTCCTTGCGGACCGCGGACTTCGATTTGATCTCCTACTTTGACGTAGTCGTGGAGATAGGTCGATACTTCCCCATCATCTAAACGCTCCACGGTCAGTTCGACTAGATTTTTGCGTTCCGGCGCAGACGCAATAGAATAAGACCGTCTCGCTTGATAGCCATCTTCTGCCGTTAATCGCAAAATATAATGCTGGCCAGGTAGGTGGGGCGCCCAGTCTGGCAAGGCAAATACAAAAGTCTTTACACTATCGGTTTCTACTCGGATCTCTTTAACCGTAGCTAATTGCCATTTACTAGCTCTCGTCTTCGCCATAGCGTTGTTCTTGCCAAGGATCTCCGTACATATGGTAACCGATCTCTTCCCAAAAGCCAGGCTGGTCTTTATCTACTAGCCTGAGACTTTTAATCCATTTTGCACTTTTCCAGAAGTATAAATGAGGAACTACTAAACGAGCCGGTCCCCCATGCTCAGGAGTGAGCGGGAAGTTATCGTACTTAAGACCGATAAAGGCTTTGTCTCCCAATACATCTTCTAGGGGAAGGTTGGTGGTGTAACCGCCATAACATTCGGCAATAATATGAGAAGCGTTCGCCGAAGGCTGAGCTAAACTCAATATGGCCTCAATACTAACCCCTCGCCAAAACGTATCTAATTTGGACCAGGCAGTAACGCAGTGAATATCAACTTTATAAGTTTTTTGAGGCAACTTTTGAAAGCTATCCCAAGACCACTTTTGAGGACTTTGCACTAGGCCCTCGACGCTGAAACTCCATTTATTCAAAATAATTTTGGGGGTGGGGCCAGCGGATAGAACAGGAAAGTCGTTAGTGAGATGTTGACCAGGTGGAATACGTTTGGCCTTTTCGGGATCTTCGCGCCTTTTGCCTTTGAATCCGGGATTGATATGCATACCTCAATTTACACAGTAACGAGGATATATGCAGGAAGAGGAAGACTCGTCCCAAGGATCTGAACATAAAGTCAGATCCTTGAGTTGTCTTTTGTAAAGTAAAGTGCTGCAGGGTATTGCAATACACGCACAAATTGCTCGTTAAGTTGGGAGTATTTGGCCGTTAAGCACTACTTGCGTAAATTTGCAACAATATTGCAAAAAACTAGACCCTATATCGCCTCACTATTTTTGCTGCTAAGCATTACGCTAGCAGTTCCTGCTGACTATTGGCATGACTGTAGTCATCATGGGGAAGAGGAACACTTTGGGCACAGCAATGAAGTAGATACTGAGCTTTCACAAGAGCACCATTGTGCGCTTTGTGATTATGTGAGCCCAGATATAACGATAGACCCTTTTTCATTTTCGCTAGTCGAGAATGCTCCGTTTGGGCATCTGCCTTCCTATCTTCAAGATTCTGCCGCAATAGCAGGCCTTGAGTATCCCAGCCTTCGTGGGCCCCCTTTAGGATAAGATCAATCCTGATCTAATGGTGGCGGAATGTCCCGCGACCACCTCCTATTTCCTTCAACTATACTCTTTTATTATGCGTAATGGCGTTTTGGCGCTATTCAGTATGATCCTAGGCCTTCTGTTACCGTCTAATGTCTACGGTCAGGAATGTGAGCTTAAGCTCCACGGTCAGGTCGTGCAAAGCGAAAATAATCAACCTTTGGCCTATGCCAAGGTTTTAATAGAAGAACTCGGTCAAGCTGTCTTGACGGACTCAAATGGTTATTATCAAGTACCTAATGTTTGTCCTGGCACTTATACGCTGGTTTGCTCACATGAATTTTGTGATCATAAGGTAATCGTTTGTGAGTTAGATCATGAGCACAATGGTTTCCGCTTTGAGTTGGACCAGCATCATTACCATATAGGAGAAGTTGAAATTCGGGGTGTTCGCAAAGCGGATGAAACTACCCAAGCAAGCGTTCGCCTGAAAGGCACCTCCCTACAAGCACAACAAGCGAAAAGCCTTGGAGAGGCAGTCGCTACCTTGCCTGGTGTAAATATTCTTAAGACCGGAGCCACGATTAACAAGCCTATCATTCATGGCCTGCACAGCAATCGAGTGTTGATCCTCAACCATGGGATTCGACTCGAAGGCCAGCAATGGGGCTCTGAGCATGCGCCGGAAATTGATCCCTTTTTGGCTACCCAATTGCAAGTAATCAAAGGAGCTAGTAGTGTGCGCTATGGCTCTGGAGCTGTTGCAGGGGTGATTCTAGTGGAACCTCCTGCTTTACCCGATACTATCGGGATAGGCGGTAGAGTTCATCTACAAGGATTTAGTAATGGCCGACAAGGAGTTGCTTCGGCGACCTTGGAAGGCAAAACTGATGGTTTTCCTTTGAGCTGGCGCGTACAGGGGACTTTAAAAAGAGGTGGCAATATGCACACCCCTGATTACTATCTCGAAAATACAGGGATATCTGAACGCAATTTTTCTGTGGCTTTAGGCACGGGGAGTATCCGAAAAGGGGTTGAAGTATTTTACAATCAATTTCGGACTCAAATTGCCGTTTTATCTCCCGCACACGTGGGTAGTTTGTTAGATATTGAGCGAGCTATAGAAAGAGAGATTCCTTTTGGCGCTGATACCGTTGGTTTTACCTATGATTTCAAGCGACCATATCAGGATATTTCCCATCATATGGCTAAGCTATATGCATTTCAGCGGTTTGAGAAGGGTAAGCTAAGCTTTACTTATGCTTATCAGTATAACCGCCGTAAGGAATTTGATAAGCACCGACCAAGAGGAAGAGATGATAATGGCGAAGATATCGCTGAGCTAGACTTCCGCATTTACACGCATACCGGAGAGCTCCTTTGGGAACACAGACCCGTAAATAATTGGAAAGGCAGTTATGGGATCTTTGGTATTTATCAAAATAACTCTCTTAGAGGCCGTCCTTTCATTCCCAACTTTATTGCCATAGGTGGAGAAGCCTTCGCCATTGAGCGTTATCAGCGAGAGAATTGGGAAGTAGAATTTGGCTTTCGTTATGACTTCCGCTATTTGCACAGTGCTAGAGAAGAAAGAGGCATTGATATTTTTTCTGTCCAGACTTTCCAAAATGTTTCCGGTACGGCAGGGGCCAATTTTCGCTTGAACGAATACTTGCAGCTACGAGCCAACCTTGGTACTGCGTGGAGACCGCCTAACGTTAATGAAATGTTTAGTGATGGTTTGCATCATGGTGCTGCTGCGGTAGAAGTAGGTGATAGTACGCTGACGCCTGAGCAAGCTATCAAAGGCATTTTAGCCTTAGAGCTTAATAATTATCGCGGTTGGGGAGGAGAGATGAGTGTTTATTATCAACACTTCTTCAATTTTATCTATAAAAGTCCTGATGGTTTCGAGCGCACAATCAGAGGTACTTTTCCTCGTTTAGTGTATACACAAAATCGTGCTCGAATTATGGGGGCAGACATAGACCTTCACTACACAGCTGCTAACGGCCTGCGTTGGGAAGCTAAGGCCTCCTACCTACATGCGGATAACCTTGATACCGATGAGCCGTTGAT
>CAZHOC010000738.1:0-3830 GCA_964534295.1 uncultured Bacteroidia bacterium
CCTAGCTACTCCATTAGAATCTTCATAGCGAGTATTATGGGCGGCTACAAAACCACCGCATAGTTCAAGGGTCAAATCGAGGAAGGCTTTTAACTGTGACTTCTTATATAGGATGGTGGTGAAATCAATTTTATCAAGGCGCGTTCCCTTGACCAATTCCATCACCATGAATATTCTTTTCTCTCCAAAAAGCTTGACCTCACCAGCGTCATAAAAGCGTACCACATTGGGGTGTTGAATCGCCCCTAAGCCCTTTACTCCGGCCAGGATGATGTTCTTTAATTGCTCGTAACCTGATAGGACGCGATGAGTAATTTTGATTGCGCGTTCCTCATTGAGGGCCATATGCCGAGCCTTATAAACCGCCCCAAGGCTACCCTCGCCCAGTAGCTCAAGGATCTCGTAAGTATTGTTGAGCGTTTGTCCCACGAAGGCTTCTGCCTCAACTTGGCCTTTCTGCTCATCTGATTTTTTTTCATAGAACAAACGCCACTCTGCAATAACCAATTCAGCCCCTTCCTTGATGAAAAGGCGCCATGGAAAGTCAAACTTTGCGTCTGCATCTACATCGTCCCAAAAGAGGCTGCGGCTACTGCTTTTGGAGAAGACATCAGGTCCTTCTTCTCCCAGGATGAGGCCCTCGGCTTCGCCGAACGCTTCGTCTATGCTTGAACCAGCCGCAATGCCTTGGTAAAAGTATTTGGCAAATCTTCGTGCTCGGTTATCGCCAATTTTTCGTGAAGTCGCGATCACTGCTGGTATACCAGCATCCATCAATAGCTGAGCATGTTCTTTGGTCGCACAGGCATTGAGAAATACTAGCTTAATCCCTTGTTGGCTCCCCAAAAAGCGCGCAAGACCTAAAGAGAAAAAAGATTTGTTTCCACCCTCCTGATCCTCTAGCCAAAGCTCGTCCTCGTCTGCATGCCCTCCATAGTGAAATACTTCGACTCGATTTTCGTACCACTCGTCTTGAAATACTAAAGCGATCTCTTCCTGAGTCGCTGCGGGCACGATTTTTAAGTAGGTACGATCCTTCTGGACTGCAGACTCTAAAGCCAGCATCACCTCTTTGAGCTCACGCGTCAATTGTCGTAAAAATCCATCTTGGGTTCTTTCGTTGGCGTAGGCGAGAAAAACAACAGGCGTCAGAGGTTTGATCAACGGCATAAACTAGGAATAGGGATCGGCTAAAATGACGTATGTGCAGCAATAAAGACACTAAAGAAAGGCAGAAAGCGGCAAACCCCCAAAAGCTTGCTTATATAGGAAAAAGCAAAGATCAGCAAGCATTCTAAACACTTGAAGGCGGATAAACACTTAATTTGGGGGCTTATACCCTCCTAAGTCAGGTATTTCTACCCTAGCAGTTTTTGATGTTTTCATATTGTTTAAAAATATGAACGCCCAAAAACCTGTGCTTTTCCTTGCATTTGCCAACGAAAAGGAAAGCGAAAGCCGTTATCTACGTGCTTTACCAAAGGAACAAACTCTCCTAAAAGAAGCACTCGAATCTGCTCAAGATGCTGGACTTTGTGAAGTTATCGTCGAGTCCAATGCCACCATCAAATCTATCATCAATACCTTTCAAAAGGCCAGATACAAAGACCGTATTGCCATCTTTCACTATGCAGGCCATGCTGATGGTTATCAACTTCTGTTAGAAACGCTAGAAGGCTCGAACCAAATCGCCAAGGGCGAAGGACTGGTCTCATTCTTTGCTCGCCAAAAGGGCTTAAAGCTCATCTTCCTAAATGGCTGCTCCACCCAGCAACAGTCGATAGAACTTACTGAAGCCGGTATTCCTGCAGTGATTGGAACCTCTCACAGTATTTCTGATAATATCGCCACTCAGCTAGCGGCACGTTTTTATAGCAGCTTGGCCAATGGCGCGAGTATTGATCGTGCTTGGAAAGAGGCGGAGGATGAAGTCAAAATGATAGAAGGAGGAGGTATATCGCGTAACCTATTCTCTGATGCTTTGCAGGATGAACCAGAGTTTTTCCCTTGGGATCTCTATATCAAAGAAGGATCGGAAATAATCCTCGATTGGAATCTTCCGCTAGAGGTCGACAACCCTTTGTTTGGTTTGCCTGACTTACCGCCCATGCATTTGCCAGATCAGCCGTTTCGCTATTTGGAACGCTACGAGAAAACGCATGCGGAAATCCTGTTCGGCCGTTCCTATTATATCCGTGATCTCTACGATCGTGCTACCAACAAAACCTCTTCCCCCGTGATTCTTTTTTATGGGCAGTCAGGGGTGGGGAAGTCCTCTATGCTAGACGCTGGTCTTTTGCCCCGATTAGAGCAGAGTGCAGAAGTAGTTTATATCCGGCGTAGCCGAACGCATGGTCTCAAAGCAACCTTAATGGAAGCATTAGCTCAGTCAGGTAGTAAGATAGCGGATGGAGATCGCTTACGTCAAATCCTAGATCCTCAGCAGCGGGCAGCCATTGAGTCTGAAGCATCCCGCCTCCAAAGGATCTCAGAAATAGCCCGTAATCTGGATACTGATAGTCGCCAGGCCTTGGAAGGGGTCTTGACTCAATTACAAGAAAATCTTTATTGGCCATCAGTAGAGGTCATTGAAGTAGATTCTGATCCGGAGCACGACCCTGTCGAACGCTTAAATCTCGAACGTATTCAGACGCCTCTCCAAGCTTGGAAAGCCATTGAAAAAATGGCTGCTAAACCTTTGGTGATTCTATTAGACCAAGTCGAAGAATGCTTCACCCAGCCGATTCTCGAGCAACCCAATGAGTTGGAGGACTTATTGACAGAGATTAAAGAGATTTTTCATAATCCACGGGAGATGCCGCAGGGCAAACTCATCCTGAGCTATCGCAAAGAATACAATCCAGAGATTGAAGAACTATTTAAGAAGTTTCAGATTCCACGTGAGGGCCTTTTCCTCAAGCATCTTGACAAAAAGGATATCATGGAGGTTATCACTGGTCTAAGCAAGCATGAACGTCTCAAAAATCAATATCGTCTTAGTGTCGATAGTGAATTGCCTAGCGTAATTGCCGATGATCTACTCGAAGATAAAGATTCTCCTATCGCACCGGTACTACAAATCCTGCTTACCAAAATGTGGAAGTTAGTAGAGCCAGATGAGTATCGCGCTTTTAGCCTATCCATGTACCAAAATCTCAAGCGGGAAGGGATTTTGATGGGAGACTTTCTCGATCAGCAGCTTGAAATTCTTGCTGGGGAAAATCCTGAAGTGGTTGAGTCGGGTTTTGCCCTCGATCTTTTATATTTCCATACTACCGCATTAGGAACAGCTGCCAGTGTTTCATTGCATGATATTAAAGAGCGTTATACCCATCGTCTTGAAGATATTGATGCCCTTATTCTGAAGTTTAAGTCTCTTTACTTATTGTCCGATGCCGCTTATGAAACTACAGCCCTAGCACATGATACATTAGCACCCCTCGTTCAGCAACGCTTTAGAAACTCAGATCGGCCCGGCCAAAGAGCTGCTCGCATTCTAGAAAACAAAGTAGTTGAATATGAAAATGATGCAGGCACAACCCTAGACCGTACAGATCTTGAGATCGTAGAAGCTGGAGTCCTCGGCATGCAAAGCTGGAATGATACCGAGACCCGTTTGGTAGAAGCAAGCCGCCTTAGACGTACCAAAGAGTTGCGCAACCGTCGCAGGGTTAGGGTAGGAGCTTTAGTGGCAACTGTAGTGATTGGTCTCGCTGGCATAGCCGCAATGTTTTACGCCCAAGAATCCAAAAGGCAAAAGGACATAGCCGATCAAAAAACAATAGAAGCTCAAAAAGAAAGAAATCGAGCGGAGATTGAAGCCGAACGGG
>CAZHOC010000739.1:0-518 GCA_964534295.1 uncultured Bacteroidia bacterium
TTCTCATACGGTCTTACCGATGTTAGAAGAAGCTTTCAAAAAGAAAGAGATCACTTGGCTAGAAATTAGCCAAGATCCTTGGCTCAAAAACATAAAATCTAGCGCGGGCTTCCGTAAGCTTCGCCGGCAATATCTCGCTCCTATGACGGGTCCTTTAGGCTCACTCTTAAACAACAACTAAGCATGAAAAAAGCCATTCTTATCACTAGTCTGCTAGCTTTTTTTAGCTTAGCCAAGGCTCAATTTTTTCCCGGTCTACAAATAGACAACTATGGGGGGATCAACAGTCAATTGTTGCAACCCGCGGAGATTGCTGGCTCGGTCATCAAGCTGCAAATCAGTTTGGGGGGATTTAGTTTTAACCATCTAGGTGATTTTGAGGAAATTGTTAGCAACCCTGATGGAATCGAAGCCCAAATGATGCGCCTTCAGCTTCAGACCTTAGGGCAACGTGCTGATCTCAATTATCATATCAACCCCCAAGGTTATACTGTTCAAGCCCAACAGTCTATTTCAGG
>CAZHOC010000739.1:528-3830 GCA_964534295.1 uncultured Bacteroidia bacterium
ATTGAGTCTTTCCCTCAAAGGAGGCTGGGGAATAGGTTTACATACTCGATTACGATCGTTCCACGAAGTGGAAAATCTCCCTATGGATATCTTTGCTGCTCTAGGTCAAACTGGGGATAGCATTGTCAGCAATCAATTGACGGATGCGAGTAACCTACGGCTAAAGAGCCTTATGTTTGGCGAAATCGGCCTGAGTGTGGGAGGTGTATTGCTAGAAAGCCCTACTCATGCCCTCAAGTTTGGTTTTCGCTATAAAATGCTCCTGGGAGCTAATGGCTTATATTTTCAAGCCAATAATTACGAATACGAATTCGCTCCCAATGGTAACTTCCGCTTATATAATATTGATGCCTTATACGGTCATTCCAGCCGCTACTATGATGGAGCAGATACCTGGACGCAAGACCTTGGCATTAGTCGTGGTTGGGGCGGGGATCTCGGCTTTGTCTATGAATATCGCCCTCATGCTGTCAGGCATAGTATGGGGCTTTGGGAAGAGGCAACATTACGTGAGGATGGTACGAGCTATTTGCTCAAAGTAGGGCTGTCAATTTTAGACATGGGGAGCATTCAGTTTATGCGCTCAGCTAATAGTGAGAACTTCAGTCGTAACGGAATCCTACCTGTGGTGGTGGATAGTTTATTCCCAAGACCGGTTACGGAAATAGATACTCTTATCAGTTCAGTCTTTGATTTAGAAGGAGGTAGCTCCAATATGCGAATGAGCCTTCCACGCTATGTTTCGCTGCAGGTGGATTACCGCCTCGCGCAACGCTTCTATCTCAATGGTTTGGCCTTAATCGGTCGTGGCAGCAATAGCAGTGTTACTCCTGTTGGTTTCTCCATGCCTAGTCGCTATGCGCTGACGCCACGATTTGAAAGTAAACGCTTTATGTTAGCGGTACCTGTTTCGCTATTGAGAGGACCTACGGGTAGTTTGACGCAAGCTGGCTTAGGCTTGAGATTGGGACCCCTTAGCTTTGCATCAAATAATCTCTTTAGCACTTTTGTAAATCAAAATGGCGCGCTCAGTCTCGAAGCGATGATGAGCGTGCAGTTCAATCTCAATAAGAAAAAACCCTAGAAAAGTCGAATGGAGAGAGAAAGAAGAATGATTATATTGTGCGCCACATAACCTATTAACGCACATGCATATCTTGTTTTCTCTTTCCCTTTGGGGAACGCTTGCCCTAATACTTTCTGGATGTTTTTCATCTTTGTTGCCTAGTGCTCCTGCTCGGGAGCAGTATGTACCCAAGCAAGGCTTGGTAAGTAGCACCTACAGTGATGGCAGCCCTAAAGTAAGCGCCTATTACGATAAGGATAAGCTCAATGGCGAATTCAAAAGCTGGTACCCCAACGGGCAGCTTCGCTGCGTTCGTCAATATGAGGATGGAAAAAGAGTCGGCGTTGAGACCGTCTATTACCCTGACGGTAAGCGCTACAGTCAAGGTGATTTTAGGTCAGGCAACTATAAAACCTACCATCGCAACGGACGCATCCAAATAGCCAAAGATAGTCTTGAGAGCGACGGGACACACCACTATTACCGTTGGAATTCTGCTGGAATATTGATTGAATCTGTACCCTTGTTTGATGGGGAAATGCAAGGCTTGCACCAATATTGGTCCGTTAAAGGAGCCTTAATGGCCAAAGGCCAAGAAAAGGCTGGAATCCGTACGGGCCTTTGGGAGTATTATGATGAAAGTGGAGGAGTGGTCGAATCTCATGATTATGGAGAAGGAAGCTCAATAACTGAGCAATCTACCCAGCATGTCTTAGGTAAAGTGCCCACTTATGATCATGATGGCCATGCTTATTTGCCTGAAAACGATAATGCGATGGGAGAATCTACTCCGGTAATAGATTGGCCTCATATTCAGGATTATTTACAATTATATCGCGAGGAGGCAATTGAAGAGCCAAAGCCCACCAATATGAATGTTATCCAAAGAGCAGTAGGCTATCCGGTACCTGCTCGCAACAATTGTATCCAAGGTAATGTGGTGGTCAGAGTGCTGATTGACGAAAGCGGAATGCCCGTCGACAATCGAGTGATTACTAATGTCTCTCCTTTCTTGAGCAATCAGGTTGAGTTTTGTCTATTGGATTTGCGCTTTACACCCGCCAGTATTGATGAAGAGCCCATGCCTTTTTGGGTCAATATTCCTTTCAATTTCAAGCTCCTCAATTAAGCGTTCCGCGCAGCGGTAAAAAAAATAGAATGCATCGATCTGCTTGAGCTTTTTTAGGTTTACTCCCGATAGCTATGCGGGAGCGCAGAACGCTTATCCCTAATCCTATTGATCGAAGAGTCCGTAAACCTGAGCATGAAGGTCCTGCAATTTGATACGACTAAGGGAATTTATGCTTTTCAAGCAGAAGGCATAGACACACTTGTGCATCAACATCCTGCGCTCGAAATCATTATTGCAGAACAAGGTACCTTCGATATACAAGTGGCAGAAGAAAAGCTGCTTTATCAGACCGTTTGCGTCATTCCTGCAAACTGCCCACATGCCCTGCTCGCTAAGGGAACTACTTGTGAATTTATCATGTTTGAAGATGAGCAGCTGCTTAATTCCCACATCCAAGCAGAATTGGCTCCGGACTGGAAAGAGGCAGGAGTATTAAGCTTGGGATCAGAGCAGCTTCCTCAATTACGTAGCTTGATCAGTGATTACAAATCCCTACCAATAAAGCGGCACGGTCAAAAGGACGAACGAATAGCAATTTGTGAAGCTTATCTAAACGAACACATTCAAGATCGCAGGATCAGCCTGGCAGAACTAGCGGATCAGGTTCACTTATCACCTAGTAGGTTGTCGCATCTCTTTAAAGCGGAAAAGGGCCTTTCCATGCAAAATTATGTGGTTTGGCTACGATTGAGACATACGATTGGAGCACTTTTGGAGCATAAGCTCAGCCTACTTGAAGCCGCATATGGCGCTGGTTTTTATGATGCGGCCCATTTTAGTAAGGCCTTCCGTAAGACCTTTGGTCTGAATCCTTCGGCTGTATACAATAGCCATACAGTACAAATTTAATCCTCCCATCTAGGCTAAGTTTGTAGGCAATCAAGATTATTAATAGTAATGACAGCATTAAATATTCGGCCTATCCAAAAAAAGGATATGGTTAATCTCAAGGCAGTAATTGATTCCTCTGACTTATTTCCTTCCACCATGCTCGATGATATGACGGCGGCCTTTTTTGCCGGGGAGGAGGCGAGTACTTGGTTGACAAGTGATTCTGCAAATCCCTCTTTTGTGGCCTATGGCGCTCCCGAACAAATGAAAGAA
>CAZHOC010000740.1:0-3818 GCA_964534295.1 uncultured Bacteroidia bacterium
CTGATAGCACCTTCTATGATGTACTAGAAATCGTAAAAACCCCTGTGATAGCTTCTCATTCTTCTTGTCGCAAGTTTACCCCAGGCTTTGAGCGCAATATGAATGATGAGATGATCAAAGAGCTCGGCAAAAATGGCGGGGTTATTCAAATAAACTTTGGCTCCTCCTTCCTCGATAGCGCTTTTCAAGCCAAATACAACGCCATGCAGGACACAGTAGGCAAATGGGCTAGAGCCAATAATTTGCCCTATACAGACTCTGCTGTTATCGCTATGGCAGAAGCCTATATGGAAGAAGCAGGCAATCCATATGCAACCGTTCAGATCGTAGCGGACCACATTGATAATGTAGTGGCCTTAGCTGGCATTGACCATGTCGGCTTTGGGTCTGACTTTGATGGAGTAGGGGACACCTTGCCCATTGGGCTTAAGGACGTTTCTGATTATCCCAACCTTATCGCCGAACTGCTTAAACGTGGTTATAGCTACGAAGACATTGAGAAAATTTGCTACAAAAATGTCTGGCGGGTTTGGAACGAGGTAGAAGCGTTCGCCAAAGGCGCCTAAAAAGGACTACTCAGGAAAATACTCGTAGGCTCCAATATCAAAGGGGCTAGACCTGAGACTGTCGTTATCGGCACGATAATCAAAAATGTACCCTGTAGAACCTGTGGGGAAATCGATTCCCGCATCAATAGCAGGGCTCCCTTCTCTTATACGATAGTTTTTACTAAGAAAGTCCGCAAAGAGTGGGTCTTCATTTTTAAAGCTGTTGAATATATGAGGGCCTACTGCTGTATCATTTTCTACACTTACACGCACTATACAATGATCCAAGGTAAGTTCGTCAAATGGTCCGCCTGGTAGGGAATCTATGACAAACTCATCTTCCTCGCTGCCCCAAATAATGCTATTGATGAAGCGGGTATAACTTGGGTAGATCAGGCCAGTATTGTCCACCACTCGATAGTTACGGACAAGGATTTGAGGCGTCCGCCGAGAAAATCGAAAGAGATTGAAATTGGCGAAGGTACAATTATAAAAGTCGTATTTACCGCCCCCGTCAATAAAGACGGTGCGATCTTTACAGGTACTGACGATAGAGTTTTCCATGCGTATCGCTGGCGCGGAACTAGCAGTCGCACCTGTTTGGTCGAAGCCTTGTCCCCAAACGCCAAATAAGCTCATATTCTTTATGAGACTATTTTGGATATCAACTTTAGGATTGGGGGTCAGTGATAGGGAGTCTACTCTTACGCCAAAGAGGGCATTCTTGATTTCACAATGCCGGAGTTTACTATCTCGGCTGGTGGAGCTAAACCATACTCCCCGCCATTGAGCAGGATTTTCAAGGAAGAGCGAATCAAACCTACTGCCCTGCATAACGATAGGATCATAGGGTTCTCCTTCCGCGATCAAGGTGCCGTTTACAATCAGGGTCGAAAAAAGGGCAAAGAAGGGCAGCCCTTCTTCGTCTTTGAAACCAAATTTATAGGGAGTGAAAAATATCCTGGTGCCAGGCTCGATAGTCAAAGTAGTCCCTTCCGTCACAAAAATAGGTCCATCAAAGATGATGGGCTTACCTGGACTTAGGGTAGTATCTTGATCAAAGATATAACCTTCAATCCCTAAAGAATCGCCACTTTGGCGAAGTCTCGCCGTGAAAAAGTAAGCGTCGATTACCTTACCGTAGATGAGCATTTGCTGCTGTTCATCCCCAATCTGAAAATTGATGAATTCCTCAATGAAATTGTCTTGCAGCGTACTGGTATGATTGAGGAAGATATGCATACTGTCATTGGCTGCAATCACAATATCTGTGGTATCGGTGGTTTGCAAGCCATCAATAATCATCTCAAATTGTGTCTCTGGGCTATCTTCAAGCCAGATCCGAGATATTTTTATTGCTCTATTTTGGGTATTGCGGACGATTAAGCGTTCGCTAGGGGCGAGAAAAGTCGTAAAAATCGAATCAAATTTGACCGTATCGACATTGAATGAAAGAGTGCCTTCTTCTACAGGATTGGTAGGACGCTCACAGCTCCATAGTCCTACCATCAAGGCGCCAATAAGCCCCAGTAATGCCAGTTTTTTCATATACGCAAATCTACTATCCCTTTTGCTGCTAATCCAGCGAAAAAAAAAGGCACCCCTACATGAATAATGAGAGCAGGGGGAGAGTTTTTGAATGCTTGAGTCGACAATTTGCTAAATCAACAATTCAAACCTTCATCTAATCAACAATTCCCTTTACCTTTGCGGCGATGACAAAAATTATCCCAGCAATCGATTTGATCGACGGCAAATGCGTCCGTCTAGAAGAAGGCGATTATGCCCGTAAAAAGGTATATAATGAAGACCCTGTAGAGGTGGCAAAATCTTTTGCCGATGCTGGGATTCGACATCTGCATTTGGTGGATTTAGATGGGGCCAAGGCAGGCAGACTGATCAATTGGAAAGTGCTTGAAGGCATAACTGAAGCTACATCCCTACATGTTGATATGGGCGGCGGCATCAAGACGGATGAAGACCTTAGACTGGCCTTCGAATGCGGGGCCAAACAAGTCAATATCGGCTCTATCGCTGTTAAAAATAGAGAGCTATTTCTCGATTGGGTAGCCCGTTACGGGGCTGAGAGATTGATATTGAGTGCTGACGCACGCGATAAAAAAGTGGCCATTCATGGCTGGCAGACCCAAACAGAGCTCGAACTGATTCCTTTCCTCGCCGATTATGTCGAGCAAGGAGTACAAACAGCAGTTGTAACCGATATCTCTAAAGACGGGATGTTGCAAGGGCCAGCCATCGAATTGTATGCTGAAATCCAATCCCAAATACCCACTTTAAACCTTGTGGCTAGTGGCGGCGTTTCCAGTATGGATGATGTCCAAAAACTAATCGAAAGTAATATCTACGGTATCATCATCGGCAAAGCTATATATGAAGGCCGAATCAGCTTACAAGCCTTAAGCGCAATTTTATAATCCTTATGTTGACCAAACGCATTATTCCTTGTCTGGATATCAAAGATGGAAGGACCGTCAAGGGCGTTAATTTTGTTGGCCTTAGAGATGCGGGAGATCCGGTTGCATTGGCCGCGATGTATGCCGAGCAAGGCGCTGACGAACTAACCTTTTTAGATATTACAGCTACGGTAGAGCATCGCGATACCATGGCAGATTTAGCCCGCAAGGTGGCCGAGCAGATCAATATCCCTTTCACGATTGGAGGAGGCATTCGTTCTGTAGAGGACGTCAAGCGCCTACTGCAAGCAGGTGCAGACAAAATTTCGATCAACTCTGCCGCCGTGCGCAATCCCGACTTGATCAATGAATTGTCATTGGAGTTTGGGAGTCAGTGTATTGTAGTGGCAATTGATACCAATTTGCATGAAGGGGAATGGAAAGTATTTACTCATGGCGGTCGTAAACCTACTGCACTTCGAACCCTGGATTGGGCCAAAGAAGTAGCTGAGCGTGGCGCCGGAGAGATATTACTAACCTCTATGACCAGTGATGGAACTAAAGCAGGTTTCTCGCTTGAAATCACTCGCAAAGTTTCCGAATTGGTCAATATCCCAGTCATCGCATCTGGCGGTGCAGGGACCAAGCAACATTTTGTGGAGGCATTTGGTGAGGGTAAAGCGGATGCTGCCCTTGCCGCTAGTATTTTTCACTTTGGGGAGATTCCCATCCCCGAACTCAAAGCCTACTTACACCAAGAAGGCGTAATTGTAAGACAGTAAAAAAATCCAATGGAACTTGATTTTGATAAAGTAGACGGTCTCATGCCAGCGATCATTCAGGATGCCAAGACCAA
>CAZHOC010000741.1:0-3814 GCA_964534295.1 uncultured Bacteroidia bacterium
AGAATACATGCCTGTCACGCATGGGGTCGCGGGTTCGAGTCCCGTCCGGACCGCTAACAAGTCCAAAAGGAGTTACGTAGGTAACTCCTTTTTTTTATGCTTTAATGTGGACTTTTTAAATACCAAATAACTCTTCAAATATCGCCACAATAACTGCTGCAACTGCCCACATTACTAAGAGGAAAGCTGCTATAGTGGCAAGTATATAGGAGATCAATACACCTGTAGCCAGCTTCTTTTTCTTTTTGCGCCTTTTTTTTGCATCAGGGCTATTATCCCTGGATTTTGGCTTGGGGGCAAAGCGGCTTACCAATCGCTGTATAGCAGGTCGTTTATAAAATATGGCCACAATCCCTGCCACTAGACTTACAATTAGGGGGGAGACGGAGGGAGGCTAGTATCGTTTTCATAAGCTTATTAATTTGGATTACGCATCATAAAGATTCTGATAATTACCCCCACTGCTTTTAAGCACTCATAAGGCTGTGTGCTGAGGCCCAGGATATTGATGAGTAGGTGGGGGAATTGTTGGCCTGTCCTAAGCTTGATGAGAGATTCCTAATTGCCAAAGAGCTCATTAAGTATGTCTTCAATGACGGAGAATATTCCAATTATGATCAAGGCTAGGCCCAGGATAGATCCTAACACCAATAAGATCACCACTCCCGAGGCCGCCTTCAATCGATTTTTCCGGAGCAACTTTCCTGCTGGGCTGTCCCGCTTAGGTTTCGGCCTTGGCCATAGACTATTAACAAATCTTTGGATAAGGGGTCGTTTATAAAAAGCTGATACAATAGCGGGACCAATGCCTGCAAGTGCTGCTAGCATAGCAAGCAAAAAAGATCCCCATAAAAGAAACATAGCTGCTAAAAGGAAGACGAAAATGGTCAATAGTATGAAGGAAGTGTGTCTGGGATCTGGTTCGGTTTCCACCGGAGCAGAACTTGCTGCAGTGAAAAACAAACTACAAATCACGAGGCCCAATAAGGCCCAAGGAGAAAGATGGGGGGAAGGTTGAAGGACTTTCATATGATTGATAGCTTTGTTAAGCTATCATAAAGTTTATGGTGCTGCTAAGCACTGTTTAAAAGCATTCTGAGGGATGCCTTTTGGTGGCTAAACGACTGATAATGAAACGAATCATCCTCAAGAAAGCCATGGTCAGAACGTAAAGCTGGAGGTTAAAAGAGCGCTTATCCTTAAGAAGATTTGAGATTGCCCACTAAATGTATTTGTATTGTCAAAACAATGCTGTTTGACTCCTCTAGAACACAATTTTAACCTTCCTAAAAATGAAAAGCCTAATTCCCTGTTTGCTGATCCTATTAATATTGGCTAGTTGTGCCTCTGAAAGTACTGAAGTTGAAATACTCAGTTTAGCTAGTGGCACTGTAGATCGAATTGAAGCATTTAAGTCAGAGCATGTCATTGCCCGTAACGTTGATGTCTGGTTGCCTGATGGCTATTCTGATGATAATAAGTACGCTGTTTTATACATGCACGATGGGCAAATGCTCTATGATTCGACTCGTTCATGGAATGGACAAGAATGGGGTGTAGATGAGACCATGAAAAAGCTTCTTAATGAAGGCAAAATCCGCAATACCATAGTGGTAGGAATTTGGAATACCGAGCTAAGGCATTCAGAATATTTTCCGCAAAAAGCCTTCGAGAGCTTGCCAAGCAGTCTTCAAGATTCTCTCATTAAACACGGTAAAAGAAACCCAGAAACCGCTTTATTCAAAACTACCGTTTGCTCAGATAATTATTTAAAGTTCCTCGTCGAGGAACTAAAGCCCTATATCGATAACAAATATTCGACCCATTCAGACAAAGCAAACACTTTTATTGCCGGATCTAGTATGGGAGGTTTGATTTCGATCTACGCGATCTGTGAGTATCCAGAGACTTTTGCTGGCGCTGCCTGCTTATCTACCCATTGGGTAGGGACATTCGATACCACTAACAATCCCATTCCTCAAAAATTTGTGGAGTATCTAGATGAAAACTTGCCCAAGCCAGAAAGTCATAAAATCTACTTTGATTATGGCACAGAAACGCTAGATAGATTTTATGAGCCATTCCAGCTGTTAGCAGATTCTGTTGTCCAAGAGCATGGTTATACTGACGATAACTGGATGAGTATGAAGTTTGAAAGCGCAAATCACTCTGAGAACGCATGGCGTAAACGCTTGCATATCCCACTCACCTTTTTGTTAGAGAACAAAGATTAAATCCATACAATCTAAACAGCCCAAGTCATGAAAAATTTGCATTGGATTGTCATCCTTCTGCTGAGTGTGAGTTGTCAAAACCCAAAGGAGCAGGTCAAAGACGAAAAGGACCTACAGCTAAACTTTGAGTCTCCTCCAGAGTGGTCAAAATCCGTCGTTTGGTATGAAATTTCAGTAGAGCGTTTTAGAAATGGGGATCCCTCTAATGATCCTACGCCTCAAGATATACAAGGTGCTAACCCTGGTATAGTGCCTAGCGATTGGGCGATTACCCCATGGACGCAAGATTGGTATAAGCCCGACAGCTATTTCAGCACTGCTCAAAAACAAATTACTGCCAATGGACAAAAACTAGAGCGATTCGTTGACCTTGTGCAGATGAGAAGGTATGGCGGAGACCTTCAGGGGGTCTTGGATAAGGTAGATTACCTTGATTCCTTAGGCATCACCGCTATTTATTTTCGCCCACTTAACGATGCGCCCTCCCTCCATAAATATGACGCCAGAAATTGGAGGCATATAGATGTGAACTTTGGTCCCAATCCTAGTAAAGATAAGGAATTGATCGCCGCTGAAACGCCAGACGACCCCAGTACTTGGGTCATGACTGAAGCTGATCAGTTATTTCTAAAGCTGGTTGCAGCTTTTCACCAAAGAGGGATAAAAGTTATTATTGATTATTCGTGGAATCATACTGGGAGGACATTCTGGGCTTGGCAAGATGTCTTGAAAAATCAAGAAGATTCAAAATACAAAGACTGGTATTGGATCAAGCATTTTGACGATCCGCAGACAGTGAAAAATGAATTTGAATATCATGGTTGGAGTGGGGTCCCCAGTTTGCCGGAAATTAAAGAGACGCAAAAACAGGATCTTTCCCAAAGCCTAGCCTCTTTTGAGGGGAATCTGTTTAGCGATGCAAGCAAACAGCATATTTTAAACATTACAAAGCGTTGGCTAGACCCTAATGGTGATGGAGATCCTTCTGATGGAGTAGACGGCTACCGCTTAGACGTGGCAGCGGAAACCCCACTTGGCTTTTGGAGAGATTTTAGAAGAGAGGTACGAGAGATTAATCCTGAAGCCTATTTACTGGGAGAAATCTGGTGGGAGGAGTGGCCAGATAAATTATTGAATCCTCAGCCATTTTTAGAAGGAGATATCTTCGATGCCGTAATGAATTATCGTTGGTATCGAGCTGCCCGTCATTTTTTCAATGAATCTCCTGATGCAATTTCAGCTAATGAATTAATCGATAGCCTCAACAGCTTTAGTTCAGACCTTCGGACTGCGAATAACTATGCGATGATGAACTATACAGGAGGTTTTGACACTCCGCGCATCCTTACCTCTCTATTCAATAAGAATAAGTACAAGTATTATTGCAAAGTGCATGAAAACCCTGAGTACAAAATTCATAAACCAGACCCTGCCACTTATGAAACTTTAAAGCTCTTATTAGTCCAGCAATACACCTATGTGGGCTCGCCTCATATCTATGCTGGCGATGAGATGGGGATGTGGGGCGCAGACGATCCCTCATCAAGAAAACCTCGCAGTCGGACGGATGATTCGTTCGC
>CAZHOC010000742.1:0-3813 GCA_964534295.1 uncultured Bacteroidia bacterium
TAATGTCATTATCATCGATGGGCCCAAGCAAAATCTGCGCATCGCTTAAGGCCTGCTCATTGGGAATTTCAAATTCATATCTAAACCAGACGATTCCATCTAAATTAGGCAAACCGGCATTTTCCCAAAGATTGGGTAGCATCATCTCCTCCCATTCGCTTTCGTCCAAATCATTAGCGGCCCAAATAGGTTTACCTTCTATCAAACCACCTTTGGAATCCCCAAAAGAAGCCATCATCTTTTCATATTGCTCCTTTTGCTTTGCTTCAAAACGAGCCCTCGCTTCTCCCGTAAGCTGCGAGGCAATGCCTTCAAATCCAGGCACCGCTTCAATCGCCTCTCTCCGCATCCAGGTTTCGACTTCCGTACCGCCCCAATTGGTGCTGATCAGCCCTATGGGAACGTCTAACTCCTGCTGTAGCTTGCGCCCGAAAAAGTAAGCTACTGAGGAAAAGCTGGGAATACTCATCGGACTACAAGTCTGCCAAAACTGATCCTGCTCTAAATCCCCAACTGGGCTAAATTGAATATTATGCTTGACATCGAAGAGCCTTATTTGTGGGTGATTGGCGTTGGCAATCTCTTCTTGAGCATTATTGGTATTGGTCAAACTCCACTCCATATTGGACTGTCCCGAACAAATCCAAACATCTCCCAGGAGCACATCTTCAAATTCAAGACGTTCCTTTTTTGTACTGACACTAAGAGTATAAGGCCCGCCAGCTTGCATCTCGTCCAAGGCAATGGCCCAAGTACCGTCCTTTTCCGCCTTAGTCTTATAGGTCTTTTCGCCTATTTGGATGCTGATCTTGTCTCGGCTCTTGGCCCAGCCCCAAAGCTCGATGGGTTTTTCTCTTTGTAGGACCATATGGTCAGAGAAAATTTGAGGCATACGGAGTTGAGCATCTAGAGAGCCCAAACTTAAAACGAAAGCAAAAAGTAGTAGTAAAGTAGTTCTCATGAAGAATGGGGTTGATGCCTATCAAGATAGCCAAAAAAATGTAAGAGAAAGGGATGAACGTTCCCAAAGGGAAAAACAAAAACAGGATTTCAGGCAAAGGCCCAAAATCCTGTTGATATAATCCTCAGAAGCTGCTCTTAATTGAGCGCGCGAGGATTGATTTGTTGCATTTCTTGACTGAGCTCTTGCAGCTTCTGCGTCTCTCCCTGCTGCGAATAGTACTGTTGTAGCATTTGTAATGGGTAGAGATACATCTGGTTCTTAGGGAATTTCTTGCCCATTTTACCATAATATTTCAAGGTCTCTAAGCTGCGACCTTTGGCATAGTCAAAGTATTCATTTGCTTTTTCCTTATTGCCGATGCGATCCCACATCATACCACCGCGAGCAATGATATATGGATCTGGCTCCGCAATATTGTAAGGCAGGTTCTCTTCGGTAAATGTCATTACCTCAGTCGCCTTAGCTCTATAGTCAGAAGCCATCTGATCATTAAGGGTGATTAATGATTGGAGACTATCGGCCTTGCTAGGATCAGCAGCAAGTTGGCTTTTGAGGCGTGCACTTGCCGCAGTAGCGCTTTCCATCCCTTGGAGATATCCATTGGCTAGACGATGGAAGGTATTGTGATAATTACTCAACATACGGATGATGTTCTCATCAAAATACACATCAGGATTGGAGAGGTTACGATACTTGAATTTGGTGGTCATGTTAGTGAACATCTTATCAAGATCGAGTGAACCTTCAAATGGATCGTATAGGTCCTTGGAGCTAGGCTTCTTCACTGGCAGGATGCGATAAGCCAATCCTTCCAATCTCAAGTAAGGAGCTAGTCCAATATAACTGCTAGGAGTAACGGTGTTGGCAAAGTAAACCGGACGTTCCCAGCCTTGCTTGGCTACGTTTTCAAGTAAGTTGAGTAGTAGCACGTCCTTTAGCTCGAGGTAACGGTTATTACCACCGCCACGCGTAGGTACTTTCCAGCTCATAGGAGTCTGTACAAATGGCACCTCATCTTCGTCGATGATGCCTTTTTGTAATAGGCTCTGCGCATTCGCTGGTAGGCTAAAGTCTACATTCTTTTGGCCTTTCATATTACGTGATTGGCGAGCTTGGCCCACATAATCACTCTTCTTAAGATCCAGCGGCAGCGGAGAAGATTCGTTTACCTGCTGATACATCTGATCGATATACCAGTCCGTATTCACATAGCTGAGGCAGAGGACCCGGACATCCGTCCGGACGCCTTCTACTTCTTGCAGATACCACAATGGGAAAGTATCATTATCTCCATTGGTAAAGAGAACCGCATTGGGGGCACAGCTATTGAGCAAATTGTAAGCAGAATCAGGGGCTACGTAACGACCCGCACGCGAGTGATCATCCCAGTTTTCTACGCCCATGATGATCGGGGGAATCAATCCAATCACCACTGCTACGATGGCTGCGTTCCCTTTCAGGGCCTTCTCCAATAATTGATATAAGGCTATCACACCAAGACCAATCCAAATCGTAAAGGTCTGGAAGGAACCCGCAAAGGAGTAATCACGTTCCCTCGGCTGCGCCGGATACTGATTAAGGTAAATGATAATGGCGAGACCAGTAAAGAAGAACAACAGCCCAATTATCGCGGCATCATCCCCTCGCTTGTAGCCATGCCAAAACAGACCTAAAAGCCCTAGCAATAGAGGCAAAGCATAATAATGGTTTTTGGCAGGATGGTTTTTCCAGAAATCCGGGGCCATACTGGTCTTACTGAAGTTGAGTCCAGATTCCCAGTCCATATCTTGTATATCTCCTTCCTTGCCGACAAAATTCCACATGAAGTAACGGATATACATATGGTTGATTTGATACTTGAAGAAGTAGTTCAAATCTTCAGCAGCGGTCGGTTTATCATCGTATTGGGACTGCCCTTTACGAGCAACATAATTGCGATAAGCATGCTCTCCGAAGCGCTGATCATTCCAACGTTGTCCGTCGTACATACGAGGGAATAGCTTGAGGTCTTTAGAATCGTAACGATACTTACGCTTCTCACCTAGGACGGTGTAACGATCTTTTCCTTCCTCCAATACATATTCGGTACCATTGGCGTCAAGTCCACGGGGCTGCGCATTGTAAAGCGGTCCTTTTAGTAGTGGACGGTCGCCATACTGCTCACGCTTCATGTAGCTGAGGAAAGTAAGAGTATTGTCAGGATTGTTTTCGTCAATCGGAGGATTAGCATTCGAGCGAATCGGAATCATCAAATAAGAAGCGAATCCGATATACACTACTACGGTGCTAAGCAAAGCGGTATTGAGTAGCAGTTTGCGTTTGATGTGGCTATAGTAGACGCCAAAGGCCAAACCACCAAATAGGAGAATAAAGAATAAAATTACTCCGGTACCAATCGGTAATCCCATGCCCGTTTCAGCCCCACGCTTTTCAATTACACCAGCAAAAACGCGCTCAAATAACCACGCAAGGTCAAAAGTCCAGAGGATGATACCCGTCTGTACGACCCCTAATATTGCTACAGAAACAGCTCCAGTGATGAAGAATCCCTTCCAGTTGAAATCGTATTTGCGGAAGAAATAGATAAAGGCCAAGGCCGGGATCGTAAGAAGGTTCAAAAGGTGAACCCCAATAGACAAGCCCATGAGGTAAGCAATCAAAATGATCCAACGCTCATTACCAGGATTGTCAGCGTAGTTTTCCCATTTGAACATCAACCAAACTACCACCGCCGTAAAGAAGGAACTCATGGCGTAAACCTCTGCTTCCACCGCATTAAACCAGAAGGAATCTGCAAAGGTGTTGGCTAGACCAGCAACGACCCCAGCACCAATAATCGCGATGATTTG
>CAZHOC010000743.1:0-3813 GCA_964534295.1 uncultured Bacteroidia bacterium
AAGCTTGCACGAGACATGGCAAGTCACTCAGAAATTCTTTCGCGATACCGAACCCAAACTTGAGGCAAAGCCTCGGATTCGCACGCACATTCGCGCCCACATGCGAGAATTGGAGAATGAGGACTTTGGCGCCAAAGTACGCAGGTTACTAGCCCGTAGAATTCCTGCTTATCAAGCAGTAGCGGCGGCATTAGCGCTTGTCGCGATGATACACTTCGGTGGAAACGTTATTCGCCCTCAAAGTGGAAGCTTTGATAACTCAGGTGCTTTTATCGCTGACACTACTCAGCAAGACAGCTCACATAGAGTTGGCTACAATCTTTACGAGGATTCCGCCCTTTCAAAATTCATGATTGAAGCTCTTTAATATGAGTAAGGACTCTATTTTCGTTCAAACTGCTTGCCCGGTAGTTGGCGAATCAAATCTTTAAACTCCATACTCAACAACAATGAATTAAGCTGTCCGGTGCTGATATCCGTTTGTAATCTTAGCTCATCGATATTTGTCCGTCCCTTTGTCAACACATTCAAAACTTTTGTTTCTTCATCATTGAGCGGGATTTCAGGAGCAGTAAAGCTCAATTGTAATTGTTCCACATCATCTACTTTTCGTTTCGGGACTTGCCATTGTAACGAAAGGTCATCGATTACTTCTTGCGGATCATACAACAAACGTGCAGCGTGATCACGGATGAGTTTATTACAACCTATACTATAAGGGTCTCCTACTCTTCCAGGTATGGCATATACTTCTCGGTTTTGCTCTAGGGCAAATTCTGCGGTGATTAATGCTCCTCCCTTTGCTCTGGCCTCAATTACGATGATAGCTTGACAAATCCCGGCGATGATACGATTACGAGCAGGAAAATGCATCGCATCTGGTTCGCTATGTCGCAGATATTCGGTCAATAAGGCTCCATTTTCTTGCATGGCGAAGGCCTTATTTGCATGATTGGGAGGATAGATCGTATCTAAGCCATGGGCTAAAACTGCCGTGGTTTTTCCGCCTACTTCTAATACTGCCTTATGGGCTGCTATATCAATTCCATACGCCAGGCCACTCACTACGTTGATCCCTTCTTTGGCGAGGCGCTTCGCGCAACGCTCAGCCATTTCTTTACCATAGCTAGTCGCCCGCCTTGTACCTACGATGGCGACATTGGCTTGGGCATTAAAATCTAAATTCCCCTTCTGAAACAGAAAAAGGGGTGCATTATGGATAAACTTTAAGGGATCTGGATAAGCGGAATCTAAATAGGAGAGTACTTTTAATCCGTCCTTGACCGCCAACTTAAGTTCAGTCTCGGCACGATGGAGGTTTTGAGCCTGCTGGATTAATTTGATAGTAGAATCTCCAACTCCCGGCGTTCGGCGCAGCCGAGAAGTAGGACTCTCCAAAACAGCTTTCGCGCTCCCACAATAAGCCACAAGATTTTTTACCGTCACCGGCCCCAGACCTTTGATCAAAGCCAAAGACAACAAATATAAATGCTCTTCCTTCATGGAAGGAGCAAATAATCAGATTGTGGCCGATGAGGCAATCACAATTAAGCAGGCGGTGGAGATGATTAAGTTTACGGTTGGGAGGTATATAAAAACAGTAAGCGGGAACCTCATCAGTTAGATGTGGCTCCCGCTATCCATAATCTTTGCCGTAGCGAGGGATCATGGGTCAAGCTACCGTTATTACAACAGCCGTGCTCAAAGTTTAATTCCGGAAAACTAATCTATGGCAAAGCGTGAGTGCGAGAATTGGATAGGGCCGACTAGCGAACTAATCTTGGTATCCTTCTGTACACTCCATTTCTTCGAAATTGCTTCAATATTACCCTTAACAGTGGTTCTCAACGAATCCCAATGATAAGCGCGGTAGAACTATTGCAATAATTGGCAATCCGTAAATCCCCTATTGCGCTAGTAATGCCCAGCCCGTAGGCCTCATAAAGTCGCTCCCTTTGCCTATGTGCCGTAGCTAAGGCTTGAGGATTATCTCGGATACCCGAAGGCAGCCTTGATAACATCCCGAGAACAGATATCAAAACTGAGGTCTAGACCTCGGTCTTGCATTTCCGGCGGAAAAAGAAAGTCATCACTGAGAGGCGACGGTCTTCTTATAACTTCTACTTTCCATGCGTTGATACCTTCTTCCCATCTTACCCATCGAAACAGGTAGTTTGGGTTGAGGACAAAACTCATAAGTAAAGAACCTAGAGAGATGATCGTTCTGAAAGAAACTGTCCTTTATCTCTCGCTTGACAATATTAAGTTGCTTATTATTTTTGCAGAGTGCAAATTTCAGCACATGGACTTGCCAACAAACTTTTCACAAGCTAACATTCTATCCACACCGGTTATCCACATTGTGGATAAGATCAGCTCTAAAGCAGCTCATTTGCCAAATTAGCCAGTTCTGAGCGTTCTCCCCGCGCTAAGGTTACGTGAGCAAAAAGTGGTTGGCCTTTCAATTTGTCGATCATATAAGAGAGTCCATTGGACTGAGCATCCAGATAAGGCGTATCAATTTGATGGATATCTCCTGTAAAAATGAGCTTTGCACCTTCCCCTGCTCTAGTGATAATGGTCTTTATCTCGTGCGGCGTCAGGTTTTGAGCTTCATCAATAATAAAGATAACTCTAGAAAGGCTGCGGCCTCGAATATAGGCGAGTGGTAGTACTTGAATCTTTTCATTTTCTACCATCGAATCAATTCGCTTGTAGTTCTTATCTGCCTGAGGGAATTGATTTTTGATAAACTTGAGATTGTCCCAGAGAGGTTCCATATAAGGATCCAACTTAGATTCAATATCACCAGGCAAAAAACCAAGATCCTTATTACCGAGGGCTACCACTGGCCTTGCAATCAAGATCAAGCGAAAATCACTTCTCTGCTCAATCGCTCCGGCCAGCGCCAATAGGGTTTTTCCAGTGCCCGCTACGCCCTGAATGCTCACTAGCTTCACATTGGGATTCAAGACTGCATGCATAGCAAAAGCCTGTTCAGCATTCTTTGGAGTAATACCATAGGAGGTTCGCTTATCTACTCTTTCGATCGCTTCTGTCTCTGGATTGAAATAAGCGAGAGCAGACTGATAGCCGTTACGGAGGATATAGTAGTGATTGTTGATCGGACGCTCATCAAATAGTTCTTGATAGGGGAGACCTTCTTTGGTAAAAACCTTATTAATTATCTCTGAGGAAAGATCTTCAATCGTTTCCATCCCATCATACAAAAGACCAAGATCCTTAATCTTGCCCGTTTCATAGTCTTCGGCTGGCATATTCAAGGCTTTGGCCTTGAGGCGAAGGTTTATGTCCTTGGTTACCAAGGTTACTTTAGCGTCTGCCTCTTGTTGCTGAAGCGCAATGGCGGCATTTAATATCTTGTGGTCGGCTTTACGATCATCAAAGATCTTCTCTGCATTGATGCTAATGCTTGGATCAGGCATGACAACCTTAAACTTTCCTTTTTCAGGTCCGTCAATACTTACCCATTCCTTAAGGGTATTTTTGCCCGACATACTATCAAGAAAGCGAATAAACTGCCTCGCTTCATAATTGCGAGTTGAGTTTCCTTCTTTAAAGTTATCGAGTTCTTCTAATACAGTGATTGGAATGGCGATATCGTTTTCCTCGAAGTTTTTGATGGCATCGCTATCATATAAGATAACGGAAGTATCGAGGACAAAAATTTTCCTGCGTGAGTTACCCATATGCACCAATTTCGTCAGACTTGGTCACAAAAAAAAGCTCCTCATGCTGAGGAGCTTTCAAAGGATGGCATCTACCTACTCTTCCACGTCTTACCGCAGTACC
>CAZHOC010000744.1:0-676 GCA_964534295.1 uncultured Bacteroidia bacterium
ACTAGATTTTCTTTAGTATAACCAGCAGCGAAGAAGTTGTCTAGGACATCAGCGTCTGGCTTGCTGCGGTTGATAGTGATGTTGCGTACAAATCTGGCGAGAGCGTCAAATTTTTCGTTGAAAGTAGCGCGACCACTACGGATTTCAAGGATTTGCTCGTCGGTGAAACCGTTCATTTTACCGATGGCAGTGTGAGCAGAAAGACAGTAGATACAATCATTTACTTGGCTTACTACTAAGTTGATGATTTCACGCTCTTTTGCTTTGAGGCTGCTTTTACGGTTTTGAAGGGCCAGGTAATCACCAAGAGCGGTATCACTGTAAGCGTAAGCGGCATAAAGATTAGGAACGAAACCTACGTTTTTTTGGAGGTTGTCAAAAATCGCTTGGTTGTTAGCGCTTACTTCTTCACGAGTGGGTACATTGAAAGTTGCCATAATATTTTTGTAATGTTTAATGTTGTTTGAAATTGTTTACACTACAAGTATACAGGCATCTGAAGCCCAGGTAAGGGGGCATATTTCCTGAGGAGGGGGCAATTATTCCTTTAGCACACCTTTTTTCTCATTTTTGAAAGCACTCGGGCTCTGTCCATTCACTTTTTTGAATAATTTCTGCAGGGAACGAGGATCTGAGTAACCCAGATCAAAGGCGATTTCTTTTACACTTTTGTCAG
>CAZHOC010000744.1:689-3813 GCA_964534295.1 uncultured Bacteroidia bacterium
ATATAAGAGTTGGCGCTTGGCCTCTAACACTATTCTTTCATGGATTTGCTGCAAGGGTGAAGGCTGGCCTTGCGAGGCAAATAGATTAGATAAGGTCTTTGGGGACTTGAATAAGAGTTCGGCGTAGTCGGCCACCTGCTTCTTCTCTCTAAAATGCATATCCACCAATACCCCAAACCTACGGATCAAATCCACTTGCTCGGTTGGCGTATCTTCTGGTAGGTAATGTTCCCGCGCCAAACGCGTCGTCTTGATGATCTTCCGTTTCAATAACATTTGCAGCATCTCACCTTGAATACGGTCGTTGGTCTGAAACTCTTCAATAAACACCTGGTACAACAACTCAAAAGAGCGCTGTTCAGATTCTGGCAGGCTTATGACAATCGGTTTGTGGGTGCCAAAAAAGATGATCCCATTGCAGGAGACCTCATGGTCATGATCATTAATACAGTAAAACTCTCTATTAAAGGAAAATGCCGTCAGCTCTTGATTTGGGGCTGGCAATTCTAGCTTTTGTAGATAGGTGAGCGTGATAAGCTGGTGAGGTTTCAGCTCATAAGGTACGCTATCGACGATAAGGGGGTACGGCTTCGCCGAACGATTCCACAATATGTGTATCAAGCCAGTTTTTTGTTGTAAGACAGCTTGCGCCTCGCCCCAATGATCAGTAAGAGCAAACCAAGCCCCCATGGCCTCATTTCGATAGGTATATAGCATATGGCAAAAATAGGGTCCTCAAAAATTTTATGCGTCCGCTAAGTTACATTTTTGCCTTCGCCTGAGACTAAGAAGCAAAACCCTAAGTCAACAAAATGAAAAATCTACTTCTCTTTTCTCTCGCGCTTTTGTTGAGCCTTCCGCTCATGGCTCAGAAAACACTCAAACTCCAAAAGTCTAAAGTTTACGGTCTTAAAATGGCCGTGAAAAGCTCAGACGCCAGTGCCAAGTTCAAAACGCTCGCCAATACGGCCTTAGGAGTTGATGATGATGACGATTGTACGCCTCCTCCTTGTAATGGTATCGTCGATCCATGGACTTGTGAGTGTACCCCTGATATCAAAGATCCTTGGGAAGATGACAAAATTAAGGCCCGCGCCAATGCTTTCAATCAAATGGAACAACTGGCCCTCAAAGGTCAAGGCGGATCGGCCCTAAGCGCCGAGCAGGTCAGAATGGCCCAAAAGCGCTATCCCGGCAAAAGCCTCAAAGCTATTACTAGTCGCATGAATATCTACGCCAATTCAGGGCGATAAACTATAAAGCCACGTCCATCTAGAGATGAGCGTTCGGCGAAGCCGTAACCTAAAAACTTAAAGAAACCCATGAAAAATCTATTAATCCTCAGCTTGTCGCTCTTACTCTCTTTGCCCATGATGGCGCAGAAAGGGCCCAAATTTAAAAGAGGCAGTCTCAAAGCCTTGAATCTGAAAATTCAAAAATCAAAGGCCAGTCCAGAGTTCAAAAAACTAATGGATATCACCCTCGCTGCCGATGATGATGATTGCACCCCTCCGCCTTGTACGGGTATTATCGACCCTTGGACCTGTGAATGCTATGACGATATCGTTGACCCATGGGAAGAAGATAAGGCCAAGGCCACAGCCCAACAAGCAAAAAGACGCTACGATTCATTTAACCAAGCCGAGACTTTAGCTAGCAGCGCGATGGGAGGACCGATTACGCCTGAAATGGTGCAAAAAGCCCAAGGTTTGTACCCTAGCCGCAACTATATGGGGATGCTCAATCGTCTCAAATATTACACTTCAGCCTTGCGATAGGCCCCAGATACATAACATTTCCCATCTCCTTACTGGATATTTTTCAGGGGAGATGGGATTCTTTTTTGGGGGGGCCGCTGGGCGGAACGCTTACCACAAAAAGCGCGTAGTGGTTTTCCTGCCTTTAGTTGTTACCTCCATCGATTCCAAGGGCTTGATGCCCATCTGCTTTCTATTAGCATCGATTTGAGCTGCCAGCTCGGGCGTCATCTCCCTAGGTAAGCCCACTCCATAATAAAACTTAGGCTTTTCTCCATTGAACATCATCCCTTGATCATAGGTCCAAGCAAAATCACTGGGTCTATATTTGCCTGCCTTGACCGCTGCTTCTAATAAGGGGAAATAGCCATGATTCTCTGGTAATCTGACGTTATGATGAAAGAGGACCCAAACTTTGTCAAAAGCTTCAAATCCTACCAATTCCTCTGAGGGGAAACCCCATCGCTCCACTGCCATGAGCAAGGTTTTGAAAAGACTAGTGTCGAGATCAAATCGATTTTCGGGGATAATCGCACGATCAATTTTGTAATCTCCTTTGACACTCAAGTTTTTTCTGATGACCCTTTGATCTAGATAGTACAAACTATCAATGAGGCTTTGGTATTCGAGATGGATACTTTGCAAATGCTGCTCTCTCCAAATGGGCAGACTGTCATTAATAAAAGGGTAATACTCACTGCTTTTCAGCGCTTTGAAAGTCTTTTCCCGCCAAAACTCATTGCTCATCCCATTGAGTATTGCGGCCTTAGCATATTGGTAAGCCTGAGGGAGATTTTGCAGTTGCATCGCTGATTCACTCGCCTTTTGGTAGTTTTCTGCGTGGACATAGTCAACTCCAGCAAAGGCCTTTTCTAGTTTGATTAAGGCGGAGTCATACCGCTCAAAGTAAATATCTTTATCGGCCTGATTACAAAGATTGAAGTACTCAATATAGTCTTGAGCCGATAAGCTATTGGTAAGGAAGAGGAGGCTAAAGCAAAGAGATAGGGTCTGATTCATGGCTGCGATTGAATTAAAATTTGGGGCTTATAGATTAGACCCCAAATAAAAAAAGACAGCTTCTAATCTGCTAGAAACTGTCTCCATTCTTTTGGTATTAAGGTGTCAAAATTTTACTCCTTCTGGTAAGCTTTAAGCGCAATGCCTGCCCCAAGCAGGACCATGATCCCGATCAGTAGCAGATGAGGGCTCCTATCATTATTTTGAGGCTTGCCCAATGGTACAAAACCCGCCCAATAGTAAGGATGCGATTGGAGGAATTGCGTATTCATCAGCTCGAGTTTGGCGGCCCTGATCGCTTCGGCCAATTCATGGCCAGATTTTAGACGACTAAAAAAGTCCTGCAT
>CAZHOC010000745.1:0-3811 GCA_964534295.1 uncultured Bacteroidia bacterium
AAAGCGGCGCCTTTTTCAGCTCCTTCGTTTAGACGCCTTTCAAAGTTATCTACCAAATTGCCTAAACCAAGATCCCGTAGAGTATTGGCGGCAAATTGGGCTTCTTCGGGGAAAGGAATTTTGACCAAAGGATCATTGAAATAACCACCGTCTTTGTTGAGGTTCGTAACGGCATAAGTAGCTCCCTTGACGAGGGCTTCTTTAAGGCCTTTGACGATTTCAATGTTAGTCGGAATGGTGGTGGTACCGGACTCTGCCACTCCTTCAAGCAAGGGTAACAATATCTCGCAACCTGAAAAACTCAGGCAAAGCGGAAGGCTTAAAATGATGAGTAGTTTTTTCATGAGGATATAATGTTTGTTCATTATGACTAGTTCAAGCGCTGTGGGTCATTTTACTCCACTTCTCTCAAACTGTATTTGGTTTTGGTAGGTAGCATTAAGGCATTTTGGGCTTACTTCCTGATAAGATTGCAACGCTTTATTTCCCTGTAAAATTGGGTTTTCTTTTTTCGAGGAAGGCCGCGGTTCCTTCTTTACCGTCTTCGGAAGTAATGGCGACGCCAAAGTTCGACGCTTCTTTTTCATAGCCTACCATACTTGGGAGGCCTGCATTCATAGCATCCAAGGCGAGGGCGATAGCCTTCGGCGAACGCTTATACGCCTTTTGTAAAATCTCCTTACACTTATCAGCTAGTTCACCGGGAGTAGTGACATAATTGACTAAGCCGATTTGTAGGGCTGTTTCCGCGTCGACCATATCGCCAGTGATCATCAATTCGATGGCTCGGCCACGGCCGACAATGTGTGCCAGACGTTGGGTACCCCCATAGCCCGGTAGCAAGCCTAATTTAACTTCTGGTAAACCAAACTTTGCGTTTTCCGAAGCTACCCGGATATGACAAGCCATGGCTAGCTCACATCCTCCGCCTAAGGCAAATCCATTTACCGCGGCAATGATTGGCTTGGGACATCTTTCAATGGCATGATAAACAGCTTGTACTGCTAAACTTCCTTTTTCGGCCTCAGCAGCAGTTTGGCCGGTCAGTTCACTGATATCTGCGCCTGCGGCGAACGCTTTGTCCCCTGAGCCGATGATAACAGCCCCTTTTACTTCATCCTTTTCTGTTAGCTCCTTGATGACTTCGCCTAATTCCATCAATAGCTCCTTATTGAGCGCATTCAGGACTTTGGGACGATTAAGAATGATGACAAGGGTATGGTTTTGGGTTTCGGTGAGTAGATGTTTATACATATGAAAACGAGCTTTGCTGGTAATTTCCAACAAAGCTCGTTCATCACAAAAAATATTTTATCTATTCTAAAGTTTTACCGTCATAAGCGCCAAATTCGGCGTCTGCGCCTGGATCATCTACCAAGCCGGGATAAAACTCAGATTGCATCAAAGATTCGATCTCTTCGAGGCTTTGCTGAGTTTGCTCAGTCTCGAAAAGGAGATTGTCAATCATCATGTCCTCCTGCTGAGTGTTTTGCAGGGTAAATGGTTGATCCTTGATATACTCTACCATCTCCTCGATGGTTTGAAGTTGCTCTTCTATGACTTCTTTATTTTCACGGACTTTATAATAGTTGTCCATGCGCATCTCTAAGAGACGGAGTCTTTTCTCTTTGATCTGCTTCAGACGGTTACCTGCATTTTTGAGCGCTTGATTGAGCTTATCAATTTCAGTAACGGTCTTGTGGATCGCTTCCTCATTAGCTAAAGTTGGAATACGGTCTTGATGATAAAGCAAACGCACATAAGAAAGCTCGATCGCATTGAGCTTGTTAAGTAAGTTGTTTACCAATGAGGGAACAGACGTATTCATTTTCTTAAACCCTTCACGTACTTCTTTGATCCGCTTGCGGAGTTTGTCGAAGCGACGCTGAGATTCAAGTCCAAGTTCGTTATAGTATTCTACTAAGGTCTTAGTCTTTTTAAAGGCTTCTATGTCCTTGTGATATTTGGCGTTGATAGCGCGAATGAAACGCGGATTACGACTAATAGCACTTAAGGCTAGCATCTCTGCACCTCCTGCCATCATAATGAGGGAGGAAGTAGTCAGCGCAGGGTCCATCAGACTCTGGAGTGCTTCCGGTAAGGTAAGAACGCCTAAAACCGCTAAGCCCGTAATTGCACCTAAAATTACCAGATGTACAGGCCAGAAAAAGGCCTCCTTCGTGTAATTGATGAATTTTTGTACTCTGGTTTTATTATTCTTCGTTTTTGCCAAGGCTTTTAATTATACGTGGTCCTTTATAGCTACTGGATCTTAGCCTATGAAGTTACAAAATTCAGTCCGAATTTCTATATCGCTCTATCCCTAGCCCAAGCTAGCAATTGCTAGCTCAATCCGACGATAGGTTTCCTCTGCTCCTAATAAGGCTGCAATGTCAAATGCCCCAGGCCCTGAGCTTAGGCCTGTGAGTAGTAAACGAAAAGGAGCTAGCACTTGTCCTGCTCCGATTTCTCGTTCCGCGATGAGCGATTCAAAACACTTATGAAGCTCCTCTGCATTCCAATCTGAAACCTGCTCAAACTTAGCTTTCAGGGCTAACATCAATTCGCCACTATGCGCTTTCCAGCGTTTTTTAGCAAACTTGCCATCATATTCTTTGGGTGCAGCGAAGAAGTAGGTCGCTTGATCCGCAAAATCTGGTAACAAAGTAACTCGTTCCTGTAAAAGAGCGATGATTTGATGTAGATAAGATTCTTCAACTTGCAGATTATATCCTGCTTCTGACCAATAGGGGGCAATTAGGGGCAGCAGGTCCTCAGGGCTTTTGGCTCTAATGTAGGTTTGATTAAACCACTTGAGCTTATCTATATCAAAGGTCGCTCCTTTATTGCCAATGCGCTCTAGACTAAAGCGTTCCGTAAGACGGGCCTCATCCATAATCTCCTCCTCATCTCCGGGATTCCAGCCTAGTAGGGCCAGGAAATTCATCATCGCTTCTGGTAAGTAGCCATCCTCGCGATAGCCTGTAGAGACTTCACCTTCAGCATTGGTCCAATTGGTGGGGAATACTGAGAAGCCCAGCTTGTCCCCCTGACGTTTACTCATTTTGCCTTTACCATTTGGATTAAGGATCAAAGGCAAATGCACAAAGGTAGGCGGCGTCCATTCAAAGGCCCGGTAAAGCAAAACGTGAAGCGGGGTAGAGGAAAGCCATTCTTCGCCGCGAATCACATGGGTAACTTCCATCAAATGGTCGTCCACGATATTGGCCAAGTGATAAGTTGGCAGTCCATCACTTTTGAGGAGAATCTTATCGTCAAGCTGATTGGTGTTGAAGGTAACTTCTTCCCGCACCACATCTTTAAAGCTGACGTCTTCGTTTTCAGGCATCTTCATGCGCACCACATAAGATTCGCCTGCATCTATTTTGCTTTGCACTTCCTCCGCTGAAAGGGTCAAGCTATTGGTCATCTCATGACGAGTGAGTGCATTGTATTGTTGGGTAGAGGAGCCTGCTTCTTTGAGGCGTTCGCGCATAGCGTCAAGCTCTGCCGGGGTATCAAAGGCGAGATAAGCTTTACCTTCTGCGATCAACTGATCAGCGTATTTGCGGTAAAGGCCTTGTGCAGAACGATCACTTTGGCGGTAGGGGCCGACAGGACCTCCTTGGTTTACGTCTTCGTCGAACGCTATTCCCAGCCAGTTGAGTGCCTCGATTATGTATTCTTCTGCACCTGCTACGAAACGAGTGCGATCGGTGTCTTCGATACGAAGAATAACTCGTCCCCCTTGTTGGCGGACATATAGATAGTTAAATAAAGCCGTACGGACACCTCCAATGTGGAGTGGACC
>CAZHOC010000746.1:0-3806 GCA_964534295.1 uncultured Bacteroidia bacterium
CAAGGAAAGATCACTTCTATTAGAAATATTGATTGAAAAGCTAAGCGTATCACCTTCGTATGCGGGATTGTCAGAGGTGAGGGTTTTGTTGACCAAAAGCGGTGGTCCAAAACCAAAATTGTTATTAGATAGAGTGAGGCCGGAACCTTGCTGCCCAGAAGCATCTAAGTCAATCGGGAAGAAAGTCTCGTTAGTCTCAATATATCCGTCAGGGAGATCATCATCATAGTTATCGACGACGACGACATAATTTCCGTCAGGCAAATTGGTAAAGCAGTAATTACCATTAGCATCCGTCTCCACACTACCCCAGAGATAATCGGCATCGTAGCCATTAGCCCCAGTGGCGTCATCATCCGCGATATTGGGGACATAATCAGGATTGAAGTGATAAGCTCTACCATCCCAGTGCCAGTAAATCATCACCTCCCAAAGGAGTCCAGATGTCGCAACTCCGTGCCGACCCCCCGCGCTATACGACTCTTCCGTAGTGAAAGCATCGGTTCCATCAGCATTTACAGCTACGGCCTGAAGTACTAATGCGCCATTTCTCCATTCTCCATTATAGCCAGGAGTATTGATGACTACATTATAATAATTCGTCGGAAGGAGGTTATTGTCTGCAATGGCATCAGGCTTCATATAGATACCCAAGTCCGTTAGTTTAGTGGTTCCATTGCCGCCATTTAGGCTATAGATAGGAAGGTTGTCAAGCGGGATATTGTCGTATTCACGAACGCGCGTATAAGTATTAGGATCCCACTCATAATAGTTGTCATTGATGACAAGTCGCCCACCGGGCGAAAGGTCTGCATTGGACATTATGAGCTTGAATTTTTGATCTCCATCCGTAATATCACGGTCAATTTCATGCAGCTGATAAGTCCAAACGGGGTCAAGGAAATTGAAACAATCAATCCCCACGACATTATAATTATCATCATAGGCGTGAGCATGGCCATCGACCCAGCTACTATTGAAACCGCCTATTTGTGTATATGTATCTACATCAAAGTGACCTCCGGTGATACCGCCTTCGTCATCATCGTCTGCATTGATGTTAACATCTTTGTAGAGGTAAACGGTGATATTGGATAAATCCGCTTCATCCCCGTCCTGTTTTTCATTCCAAGAAGCGCCGGTGGTACCCCCATTGTCGGCCCACACATTGCCACAGACGGCATTAAGTCCAATGATTTGCACCATAGCGGTATCGTCTGCCATGGCAGGCGAATAGCCGATACTCAAAAAACCATTATTGGGTACCAACTCTGCTGAGTAGGAAGCGGGAACCGTTACTTGGAAAGTAACCGAAGCCGTAGACAAAGCCGGTAGCTTGTCATCTAACCACCATTGAATATCCGTAACGGAAGTAGCTGGCGAGGGCTCGGTTTCGGTCCAGTTTGAGCCATCATCTTCTGAATAACGAATGGTATATCCGGATAAGCCGCTTGGTAAGGTATTACTGGCATTTGCGCTACCTGCTACGTACTCAGTACCATCTGGAATTGATTCTCTTATCACCAAGCCGTGATGGTAAGCATTTTGCCCGATGGGATCATCCGAGAGGTTTTGCGCCGAAAGCGTATAGGTAATAGTCGAAGGAAGGCTACTGATCTTACTTAGATCGGCATTATTGGTAAATTCTATACAATTTTCTAAACCCTCGCTACTAATCATGGAAGCCCCTACCCCGAAATCGGTATTAAAGGTCTCATTGTCGCTCCCTGAGGCAACTTCCTGATAAGGAGTCATTATAGCGCTACAAGGTCCATTAAGGATCACGAACTCATATACTACAAAGCCCAGCACGCCATTATTGGCTGGCAAATCTTTAAAGTATAGTTGATCTTCAAACTGCACGACATGAGTGCCGCCTGCCTTGAGGTCTACAAACAGCATCCCATAGCTCTTGACGAGGCGATAACAATTAGGATCAAATTGATCGGGATCCCCCACTGGCTGTAGCCAAGCATTAAAGTCCGGAATCATATCTCCGTCATTGTCATAGCCTTGATCGACTTGACCTAAATCATACCAAATCCCTTTGAGGAAGATATTGTCAACCCCGGCACAGACCGTGCTATCGCCAGCAGCATAGTCAGAAGTCCAACCGAGACTGTCCTCTACGATATTGATATACTCAGTCGGAACCTTATTGGTGTTTTCTGGCCAAACTTTGTTGGCTGCATCGGTGAGTTCGTTGCGGCAGGTGACATAGTTGTAGGTTTCGGCGGCAAGACTGGAGCCCCCGTCTGTAGCCTTTGCCCATACATCGTATTGAAGGCGGAGGTCATCGCTTAGGTCAAGATTGCTACCGGTGACCTTGTGTCTGTCTTCATCAAAACGCGGATAACTCAAAAGCCAATAAAGCGTCACACAGCTATTGGCAGGAATTTCTTCGATAAATCGAACCGCATCCTTGAGGCTACCTTTGTGGACCAGACTAAACTCTCCATAATAAGAATAGCCTAAGGCGATTTCATCGACCGCATCCACTGGATAAATCCCCGGAATTGTATTAGAAAAGTCCCCGATACTTACCTCAACATTGGTGAGGGGGTTGCTTCCGTCATTACAAATTTGCGCGGAAGCGTAAAAGGAACTGGGACTGTAATCTCCAGTGTTCTCGATGTTTTGATGCACCACAATATTAGGTGCAGTCAATATTTCGATCCTGAGATCCCCATCTTGGTTCCCCGCCCGTAAACTTCCGGTAATCAGGAGGAAAAGGCCCAAAATGCTACTAACGGTAAAGTTGAATAAGTAACGACGGCTACTGGCAAGTAAACTGGTAGCGTTACAACTCATAAATAGAATTCAATTATAACAATCTTGATAATTGAAATACCTAATGATTGGTCATTTTTTCTAATGGTATTTAGCTTGCTTCTTTCCTGCTTTTTGAGGCGGTTTTTGGGTTTGGGCACCGCTGCGCGGAACGCTTGTCTCAAGGGTGCGGCATGCATGCGCGCACCTACCGTCTTGCATCATTTCGACGGAGGACCGAGTATCGGGACGACGAGAAATCTCCTATCAAAAAATTGTAAATACGTTTTGGAGCCAAGGGGATTTCTCCTCGCCTTGGCAGGCTCGTTCGAAATGAGTCGCCCTTCGGCCTTTAGGTTTGGGTGCGACAAGGCACTGCCTTGTCGCTTGCTAGGGCCAAGCGTTCCGCGCAGCGGCCCAACAAAAAACAATCCCAGCAGTAATAAAGCTCTAGAATCCAAGGCGAGAGTGCAGAGGTGACCCCGAGGATTTATTTCCATCCAAAAATTGAACGAGTCTTGAATAAATCATAGAGAACCTACAGACTTAGGGCTATATTTTGTAATTTTGCCTCGCTTTTAGCAGAGGCTACTAAATCAAGGATTAACGCATGTTTTTAACCATATTTAAATCTAAAGTCCACCGTATCAAGGTCACACAGGCCGAACTCAACTATGTAGGGAGTATTACGGTAGATGAAGATATCTTAGATGCTGCCAATATCTTGGTAGGCGAAAAAGTGCAAATCGTCAATGTCAACAATGGCGAGCGCATCGAAACCTATACGATCGCGGGCGAGCGAGGAAGTGGGGTTTGTTGTCTCAATGGTCCTGCTGCCAGACGTGTACAAGTGGGAGATGTAGTCATCTTGATTGCTTACGCTCAAATGACTCCAGAGGAAGCAAAAAGCTTCGAGCCTACGGTTGTTTTCCCTGATGATAATAATCGACTTGCCATAGTTTAAGGCTGATATAACTAAATTTTTGAGACCAAAAAGGCCGCTGTGACGATCACAGCGGCCTTTTTAGATTTATTTA
>CAZHOC010000747.1:0-3798 GCA_964534295.1 uncultured Bacteroidia bacterium
ACAGCCAAATTAGCTCTTTCAGAAAAGTAATCGATACCCTACAAGTATAGGATGATTATTGGGGAGGGTTTGGGTGGCGACAAGGCACTGCCTTGTCGCGGGCCAGAAACAATCGTTCTGCGCAGCAGTATCACCTAAAAAGCGTAATCGAACCGCGTTCCTTAAGCAAAGTCGGCCCATAATCAATCTTCGGATTGTCGCTACGATACCAACCATCGACAAAATAGGCGTATACTCCTGCTGGAGCTGGTTTTCCTTGCCAAGTACCATCCCAAACCGCACTCGGGTCGCGGGACTCATAGACTACCTTACCCCAGCGATTGTAAATGCGGATCTGATACGAAATGATGCCTACCCCTTTGACCTCAAAGACGTCATTGACTTGATCGCCATTGGGCGAAAAAGCATTGGGAATGTGCACTTGCGGTTTTTCGGGAATGATACAGACCACGGAAGAAAAACTATCCGGGCAAGCTGACTCGTTTTCGATAAAAAGGCTGACTCTATATTGACCGGCATCGGCATAAATATGCTTGGGATTGACCCCCGGGCTATATGCGACAGAATCCCCATCGCCAAAGTACCACCAACCCCGCACGCCGCCACGACTGACATCCAGAAACTCTACGATGGCATTGGCGGTGCTGACGCATTCCTCATTGGGATTGGGCAGGAAATTGGCGCGTACCAGCGGAGAATTAGGAATCTCTGTACGAGCCGTATTCTCACAACCATTGACTAGATCGGTAACAGTTACTTTGTAGTTGTAATGGGTCGGCGCAAAAAGCGTGTCGGAATATTGAATCGGGATCACGTTCCATTCATAGGCATAAAATCCGGGAGGATAGACTGTGGCAATGGCAAAACCGGCTTCGCCCGCGCATTGCGGAGGACTGACCTCAAAACTGATAGCCAGCGAATCTTTGATATGGACGGTGCGTTCGCCAATGGCAGGATCCGAACAGCCATCACTCACCTCTACATAAAAGGTAGTGGTCTGCTCAGGATGTACCAACAAAGTATCCGAACGACTACCGCCCGGCGTCCAAAGATATTGTCTAAATGGACCTGTGCCGCCGCTATTCCGGGCGTCCAAAATCAAATAACTATTAAAGCAGAGGGTGTCTACTAAAATGCTGTCTTCTAGAACGATGGGTTCTCCAATATCGACTACTTGCCAGTCTGTGACCGCACAAGCTCCAGTACCGAGAGTGTATTCGACTCGATGGGTGCCTGCACCCGCAACGGCTGGATTGAAAAAGCTATCTACTACGCCAGGGCCACTAAACACGCCTCCAAGAGGAAGACCTTCCAAAGCGATCAGCGTGTCTTGGTAGCAAAAGTCTTTGCCAAAATCGACCAAGCTGGCGGTTCCCAAAGGCTCTATGACGACTGGCATACTGTCGATACAAGCTTGAGGTGTTTGATAGTAAACATAGTGAGTACCTATGCCCATGATCTGCGGATCGAAGATGCCGGCCCGATCATCGACCAAACCTGGTCCCGACCAATAACCTCCGGGCGCGGATGTCCGGATTGTAATCGGATCCGAAAGTTCACAGACAGTTGTATCGGTCAATATCGTATTGGGACGAATTCTAATCGTAAGGGTATCCACACAGCCGTTGGCAGAGTAAGTGAGCGTATGATCCCCAGGCCCTGCTAGTCTTGGGTCAAATGTCCCGGGAAAATTGGGAACAGTAATGCCCGCTCCCTGCCATAAGCCATTGTAGGGGGTGCGGCGGGTTCGATCCCAATCCAACTCAATCGGATCATCTGTGCCACACAACCAAATAGTGTCAATATCTACATTGGTCGCTCGTATCAGTACATTGCGACTGGCATAACATTCGCCTCGAGTGTAAGTGACTATATCGTTGAAGTCCGTGCTCGTGAAGGAAGGATCATAAATGCCTCCTAAAGAATCAATCACTCCCAATCCCGACCAATAGCCGCCGGGTGGATTGGCTGTACCCAGCCATACTGGATCATTTTGGGGACAAAGGATGAGATTCCCTCCGATAGAAAGAGCCTGTACAAAGACATCGACTGAGTCTATACAGCCATTGACTTTGTAGTAGAGGGTCTGGTTCCCAGAACGCGCCACTCCCGGGGAAAATACTCCTTGCAAACTATCGATAATGCCATTGCCATACCATACGCCTCCAGGTGGATAAAAGCGGAGATTATAAGGTACACTGGATTCGCAGACGGTATCTTTGTCTTGTTGAATATTGATGTCGCCGACGAAAATCTCCTTCTCCGCGACACAGCCACTAAATTCATAAAAAACCGTAAAGCGACCATTGCTATCTGGCTCAAAAATCCCATTGGGATCTGTCACAAATGGTCCAGACCAAAAACCTCCGGCGGGTTCCGCTCCTGTGAGATGAAAGGTATCTACGGCTAGACAAGCGGCATCGGCAGGCCCGGCAAATATGGGTTTTACCTCAACTTGCATTTGCCCTTGGCAGCTGTTGGGGGCATGATAGGTCAATGAAAATATACCCGGACCAGCTTCCATCGGATCAAAAGCCCCCTCTCCCGCTTCGACGATTCCCGTACCTGACCACCAGCCTCCCGCAGGACTCGCCTGCAAGTGGATGGTATCCGCCGTTTGACAGAGGATTTCGTCTGGGCTCATTTGCGGAGGCTGATTGACAAAGACGTAAACCGTATCATAAGCTGGGGTCGAATTACTTTCATCCGTGACCCGTACCGTGATCATGGTATCCTGGGTTGGGCAAATGCGAACGCGAGCCGAATCCAAAGCGGAAACATTCCACTGATAATGATAATTTTCACGATCACCACTAAAGGCCATGGCGTGCAGATTGACGCATTGGCCGAGGCAGACCGTGTCCCGATCCACAGTGAGATCTACGCCAATAGGACAGTTTGGAACTTCGACCGTATCACGTGTTATCAAGGTCCATAGACTATCACAATCATCGAGATAGCGCTTTTCAAAAGCTACTACATATTCACCACTCCAAGTAAAACCGGGTGAAAGCTGCAATTGGACTAAGTCGGTACTATCAGCTTGGCAATTGAGCGGGGTGGCAGAGATGACAGTATTGCTGCGTGGGCCGCTGACACTAAAAGCCGAGGGACTGATCGAATCGCAATGCACATTGTTATCAAATTGAATCTGTACGGTATTTGTACCACAGCTCAATTGGCTCTGGGTAATTTGGATGGGCGTACTTTCAGGCGTCGAGCCTTGACTCGAGCTCCAACGAGCCTGCCATCCCGTACAGGAGATGTTGGCGTCAGAGACAAAATGTACCGTGAGGCAATTTGATGTAGAAGTAATCGGAGGCGGAATCTGAGTTCCGCTGTAAGGGATACCGATCATCGGCGCCAAGGTATCTGGCCCATCAAATATGCGTAGCAGATCAAAATCTAGCTCCGTACAAAAGCTACTAAACTCAAAATAAATGTGAGCCGAATCCTGTACACAAATCGTGAAAGTGTAATTTTCCAGGTGCCCATAATGACCGAGTGTATTACCATTGCCGGAGTCAAATAGCGTCCCGCGACAGGCATAAACACTAGCATTGCTCATGTCATATATGCTCTGACCACTAGCGATCGCCAGGGTTGAAAAAAATAAACACAGTATGAGTAAGCGTCTGATCATGCAGTGCTTTCTATAGTTTTGCTTTAGATATGTAGGAAGGTGTTGAGTAAAAATACACATAAGCCCTCCCGCTAAAAAAGCAAGCTATAAGCGCATCTATCTGCTTATTTTGGGCCATGAGAGCCTGTCAGGGCCGATTGTGATTTCCGCTGCGC
>CAZHOC010000748.1:0-3798 GCA_964534295.1 uncultured Bacteroidia bacterium
TAGTGTATCTTGGGCAGCAGTTGGTGAACTTAGAGAGATGTTAGCGATGAAAGCGCAAACTGCCATACCGGCAGCTAGATACCAAGTGATCTTTTCGATCATTTCGCTACTCCGCCTCGCACCCAATACTTGAGTTGCGTTTCCTCCTACTAGAGAAGAAGAAAGACCACCACCTTTACTATTTTGCACTACTACTGCTAGGATCAAAGCCGCAGCCACTAGTAGACAAAGTATTCCAAAGAGTATAAACATTATTTTGTCCTGATTTTTTCGATTTGAGCGTCAAAGTACGCACTTTTTTGGGGGAATCGCAAGCTGAGCTTTTTATAGATCTCGATTGCATCATCAACCCGATCTTGCAGTACATAGAGACGGGCAAATGTTTCTGTAACTAGTTCTTCGTCAGCCTCTACACTTTTGGCTGCCGGATCAGGCTTCCCATCCTCTTTATTGGCCAAAGGATGAAGTCTCCCTTTATTTTTGGGAGGCTCAGCTAAAAAGCGGTCGATCAGTGCTTGATCCCGCTCTCTTGAATCTAGTTCTTTTGCCTTATCTACTTCTCCTTCCATTGGCTCCTTTTGCGAGGCGAGTTCCTTTCTGATTTGCTCTCCCAAGTTCAAATATTTAGCCCTCTTTTCTCGGATCAAATCCTCCAAAGTATGATCTATTTTCTTCTTAGTAGGCTCAATCATCTGAAATGCCCCGTCGCCAAGTGAACAATTTTGACACAATGGCTCAAAGTCCAAAATGGAAAATGCAGTGGCAGGTCGTACAGATTGCTTAGGAGCCGAATGAGAAGCCATAGTTTTTTGAACCGATGGTAAATAAGTTTTCCCTTCAAGATATTGGCGAAAAAGCCTGCGATTACTAGCGTATACAGACGCTTTAAATCGATCTTGCTCACTGCCACTTTGCTTTGCTTGCAAAAAATGCAGCATCGCAAAATAGGGATCTTCAGTCTTTGCTTTTTCCAGGGCAGACTGCTCATCTACCGCTAGCGATCGCTCTAAACTATCCCGTAGCAACGAATAAGGATCGAAATCTACCACTTTCCTATGGATTTACTGAATATGTCTTGAGTGATTTGGTCCAAAATCTCCTCAATCTGTTCTCTTTCGACTGATGAGAGGTCTAAACTTGCATCAAAATCAATATAGCCAGAGAAAGTTTGTTCCCAACTCTCGTTATTATCCTGGTTGTTTTCAAAATTAACCCTAATGGCAATTGTCATCCGGTTTTGCTCTGCGCGGTCTTGGCCGGAAATAGCGGTTGGCAAGACCGTATAACGAGTGATTGCCCCGCTAAGGGCGACATCAGCATTGCCAGAGGTCAGAGACAAACGAGATTGAGTAAGGAAGCGATCCTGAAGCTTTTCTGTCGTTAAAATACCCAAATAGGGAACGACTATCTCTGCTTCATTAGAGAAGTTGTCAACGAATAGGGTTTCTAAGCTGGTGTCCACGCTTCCTCCGGTGAAGTTGAATGAGACCGAGCAACTAGAGGCCAGCAAAATAATCCCGAGCAAGGGAATGAATAGATAAGTGCTCCGCATAAGACAAGTGCTACAACTCTATATCGTAGTTGTTGATCTTACGATAGAGAGTTCGTTCCGAAATTCCAAGCTCTGTCGCTGCTTTTTTACGATTATTGTTGTGCTTGGTCAGAGCTTTGATAATAAGTTCTCGCTCTTTCTTTTCCAGATTGAGTGATTCCTCTAATAAAGGTGGTGTCGGACGTCGGATTGGTTGCCCTACTTGTAAAATCTCTGGCTCATGATAGTCAGGTTCAAAATTATCCGGCTGAGCATAATCTAATTCAGGCTCAGGATAAACTGTTCCTGCGGCGCCTTGGCGCTGTTGATCTTTAAGTCCCAGATAAGCGACCATGCGCTTTAGTTCAGAAACTTCCTCGATCAATTTGAGCAGTACTTCGTGATCCTTACCTTCAAATTGGCCGTCCCCATCATCCAATAGATTGGCATGAGTGCGTGGCACAATGCTGGGTAAATAGCTCTCTTGAATGAGCAGATTTTTTTGCAAAACCGTAGCAGATACCCAGTCTCCTTTAACAAGGACGGTCAGTTTTTCCACTAAGTTTCGCAGCTCACGTACATTTCCAGGCCAACGATATTTGTATAGCAGGTCAATGGCCTCGTCCTCAAGACTGATGGGGTCGCGCTTATACTTTTCGCCAAATTCGAGGGCGAAATAGTTAAATAGGAGCTCTATATCGTCTTGGCGTTCGCGCAGCGGTGGCACCTGGATAGTCACCGTATTGAGACGGAAATATAAATCCTCTCTAAAGCGACCATTGCGAATCATGTCTACCAAATTTTTATTGGTAGCAGCAATTACTCGCACATCAGACTTTTGCGGTTTGGATGAACCGACGCGCAGGAAATCACCTGTTTCCAGCAATCTCAACAACTGGGCCTGAGTCGCAAGCGGCATCTCCCCTATCTCGTCCAAAAAGATGGTACCCCCATCAACCTCTTCAAAGTAACCTTTCCGAGAATCATAAGCGGAGGTAAAGGAGCCCTTCTCATGCCCAAAGAGTTCTGAAGCTAGCGTTCCCTCAGGGATAGCCCCCGTATTGATCGCGATAAAGGATTTATGCTTACGTCTACTATTGTCGTGGATGATGCGAGAGAACACATCTTTACCAGTACCATTCTCGCCATAGACCAATACGGTTACTTCAGTAGGCGCTACTTGCATAGCGATCTCTACTGCCATATTGATCTCTCGACAATTGCCGATGATCCCGTAGCGTTGTTTGATTTGCTGAATGGTCATTAGATCATCTCCCCCATCAAGGTCGCACTAGTGGCTCTTTCGATTTTTACGTTTACATAATCACCAGGACCTAGTTTGCTACCGTTTTTCGGGAAAACCACCATTTTGTTTTGATCATTGCGCCCGCAAAAATCATCAGCAGATCGTTTAGAATTTCCTTCGATCAGGACTTTATAGGTATTGCCAATATCAGCGTGGTAGCTTTCTCTGGAGATTCTGTTTTGGAGTTCGATGACCTCTGAAAGTCTGCGTTTTTTCACCTGCTCGGGAACGTCATCCTCTAGTTTCTTAGCTGCTGGAGTGCCGGGACGCTCTGAGTAGATAAACATGAAGGCTTGGTCATAGCGAGCAAATTCCATCATCTTGAGCGTATCTTGATGCTCTTCCTCAGTCTCCGTACAGAATCCGGTAATGATATCTGTAGAGATCCCGCAATCAGGCATGATCTCACGGATGCGCTTGACTTTTTCTCTGTACCACTCAGCGGTATAACCACGATTCATCACATCTAGTACTCGACTATTACCAGACTGTACTGGAAGGTGGATGTATTTGCAGATATTCTCATAGCGAGCCATAGTATGCAATACATCATCCGTGATATCACGAGGATGAGAAGTAGAGAAGCGAATACGCACCTCAGGGTCAACCTTTGCCACCATTTCTAGTAAGGCAGCAAAGTCAACTGTTTCTACCTCTTCGCCTTTTTTGATGGCTTTATTGATTTGAGCTTTTCCTTTTAGCTCAGAATTATCTGACCACTTATAAGAATCAACGTTCTGCCCTAGCAGTGTAACTTCTTTATAGCCATTGGCCGCTAGTTGGCGTACTTCCTCCACAATTGAATGTGGATCGCGGCTGCGTTCCCGGCCACGGGTATAAGGCACCACACAAAACGAACACATATTAGCACCACCCCGAATGATAGTAACCAAGGCGGTACCACAACTACTATTTAAGCGAACTGGCGAAATATTGGCGTAGGTCTCTTCCCGAGAGAGAA
>CAZHOC010000749.1:0-908 GCA_964534295.1 uncultured Bacteroidia bacterium
GAGTTTTTGTTTTTGTATTACCGCTGCGCGGAACGATCATCCCTTTTTTTGAGAATATTTTTGAGTTGGATAGTAAAAGGCAGATCAGTTAACCTCTACCTTTTAGAAACACCTAGCTTTCACTCAAAAAAAATCCTCATGAAGATTTACTACTACTTTTTTGCTTTAGTATTCACCCTGTCCCTGCAGTATTTGCCTGCCCAACTTACGCCTCAACAAGCTGTGGCAGAGATGGGACGTGGCATCAACCTTGGCAATACCCTTGAGCCTCCGACTGAAGGGGCCTGGAACAATGGCCCAGCTCAGGAATCCTACTTCGATGCCTATGTCAATGCCGGTTTTACCAATGTAAGGGTACCCGTAAGATGGGACCAGCACACTGCTAATTCCGCTCCTTTTGCGATCGATTCCAATTGGATGAATCGGGTTGAGCAAGTCGTTGATTGGGGGCTTGCGCGCGGACTATATATTACCCTCAACGGGCATCATGAAGATTGGCTAAAAAATGGCTATAGCAATCCAACATTGAGAGCCCGCTATGATTCTATTTGGGTGCAGGTGGCGGAGCGATTTAAGAATAAATCAGAAAAGCTTCTTTTTGAGATCATCAATGAACCAAACGGCATGAGTGTCGCTCAAGTAGATGACCTTAATCAGCGCATCTTAGGGATTATTCGTCAGAGCAATCCTACCCGCATTGTTATCTATGGTGGTAATATGTACGCTAACTCGGCGCAACTCCTCAATGCTGCTATCCCCAATGATAGCTATATAGTCGGTTACTATCACGCTTATGATCCTTGGCAGTTCTCCGGGCAAGGCATGGGTACCTGGGGTACTGCTTTTGACTACCAGCAGTTAAACAACAAATATCAATCGGTCAAGAATTGGTCAGTTGCCAATAACAT
>CAZHOC010000749.1:926-3793 GCA_964534295.1 uncultured Bacteroidia bacterium
TTTGGCGCAGTGCTAAGCTGTGATTTTAATTCTCGTATGCGGATTTACGCCCATAATGTAGAGCAATGTATCGTGCATGGATTCGCTTTTTCGGTATGGGACGATGGGGGCAATTTTGGTATCCTGAATCGCAGCAATAACAGTTGGCCTGAAGTCAAGGATATCTTGATGCATTACTATCAGGACTCGCCCAATCAGATCTTCTCTACTTATACGCCTGATCCAGTCAGCAATGCACCTGCGATAGTCGTGGATTGGAACAATCGTGCCACCGGCAATGGCGACTTCATTTTAGAGCGATCAGTAGGCGGTAGCAGCAATTTTGTGCAAATCGCTACGCTTCCAGCCAATGCAATTAGCTATACAGATACGAGTGTCACAGTGGGCAGTACCTATACATATCGGATGTACACTACGCGTGCGGATGGAACCATTCTGCATGGCTATCCCACGAGGACAAGAATTAGCGCGAGCATACAAACGCCCTTTAATGTCAACCCACTGGTGATTCCTGGCACCATTGAGGTAGAGGAGTATGACAATGGGGGAGAAGGATTAGCCTATCATGATAATGACCCTGCCAATATCCCCGGCGGTTTTCGTACGGATGAGGGAGTTGATATTGGAGCCTCCGGCAACGCTTATATCTTAGAGTATGTAGAATCTGGTGAGTGGATTGAGTATACCGTAGATGTTGCGCAAGCAGGTAGATATAGTCTCACCGCTGAAATTGCGTCAGAAGTCGCTAACGGTACTTTTGAACTCTTCTTTGCTCAAAACAATGCCTCTGCTGATTTTAGCGTTCCGAGCACAGGCAATTGGTATACTTTTCAGCAGATTAGTGCAAATAGTGAAATAGAGCTAGAGGCGGGGCAACAAGAGATGCGTCTCAATATCACTAACAACAATGCTTTTAATGTCGATAACATCACCTTCACTTTGGAAGCGGCTAGTTCAATTGAGCCGGAGGCCGCTCAGACCCATTTTATGGTTTCGCCTAACCCCAGCACTGGTTTGATTCAAGTTGAGTTATTAGGAGGCTCTCGCTACCAGAGAACCCAAGTTGAACTGTACGGTCTGAATGGACAAAAGCTAAAGACTGTTAGCTTAAGTGGCCGCTCCACAGAAATAGATTTAGGAGACCTAGTTCCCGGTTTGTATCTGCTCCAGCTTGTGGGTGAGGATAAGCGTTCCGCGCAGCGGTTACTAATAAAATAAACGCTCAAAAGAAGCTTCTTGCTGCTAAGATAAAAAAGAGCCGCCCTGGAATAAGGACGGCTCTTTTGTTTAGATCTATTTTACTTATGCTTAGCCATTCATCGACATCAAGAATTCGTCATTGTCGATTGAATTGCGCATACGTTCTTGTAAGAATTGCATACCCTCGATTGGGTTCATGTCAGCCATGAATTTGCGGAGCACCCAGATACGAGTGATATCGTTTGGATCGAGAAGCAAGTCCTCGCGACGCGTACCTGAAGCCGTAACATCGATGGCTGGGTACATACGACGATTGGAGAGGCGTCGGTCGAGCTGAAGCTCCATATTACCGGTACCTTTAAATTCTTCAAAGATTACCTCATCCATTTTACTTCCTGTCTCGATAAGGGCAGTCGCTAAAATGGTCAATGAACCACCGTTTTCGATATTACGGGCAGCACCAAAGAAGCGCTTAGGCTTATGAAGTGCATTGGCATCTACACCACCAGAAAGGATTTTACCAGAAGCAGGCTGTACGGTGTTGTGGGCGCGGGCCAGACGAGTGATAGAATCAAGTAGGATCACAACATCATGACCACATTCTACCATACGCTTGGCTTTCTCCATCACGATGGTAGCAACCTGTACGTGGCGGTCGGCTGGCTCGTCAAAGGTTGAGGCAATTACCTCAGCGTTTACGTTACGTGCCATATCCGTTACCTCTTCCGGACGTTCGTCAATCAAGAGGATGATCAAGTATACCTCAGGATGGTGAGCGGCAATAGCGTTGGCTACTTTTTGCAGGAGGACCGTTTTACCTGTTTTCGGCTGGGCTACGATCAATCCACGCTGACCTTTACCGATAGGGGAGAAGAGGTCGATGATACGCATAGACATATCTTTTTCCTTTTCGCCGGCTAGGGTAAAGCGCTCTTGCGGGAAGAGTGGGGTCAAGTGATCGAAGTAAATACGATCACGGGTTTCTTCTGGGGTACGACCGTTGATGGTTTCTACCTTGAGGAGGGCGAAGTATTTTTCCCCTTCTTTTGGCGGACGAATTTGCCCATATACAGTATCTCCAGTCTTGAGGCCAAATAGTTTGATCTGAGAGGGAGAGACATAGATATCATCAGGAGAGGAGAGGTAGTTGTATTCAGCGGAGCGTAGGAAGCCATATCCTTCTGGGATAAGTTCCAATACTCCCATATTGCTGATTACACCGTCGAGCTCTGATAGGACACTTTGCTTAGCTTTATTACGGCTATTGTCGCGCTCATTACGATTGTCTCGATTTTTGCGGTCGCGACCACGGCCTTCGTTTTCTTTATTATCTTTCCGAGAACGCTTACCCTCTCCGCTATCACCGCCCTTCTTGGACTTGAGTTCAATTTTCAGCGGAGCTTTGTTGCCTTTGCCTTCGATCACGAGGATATCTTCTGGCTTGGCTTCTGCCTTCTCTTCAGCCTCTTTGGCTTCCTCTTTTTCTTCGACTTCCTTTGCTTTTTCTTCGCTTGCCTTTTCTTCCGCTTCTGCAGCTGCTTTTGCTTCCGCTTCTGCCTTGGCCTTCGCTTCCGCCTCTGCCTTGGCCTTCGCATCCGCCTCTGCTTTGGCCTTCGCTTCCGCCTCTGCTTTGGCCTTCGCTTCTTCCTCTACCTTTTCTTTAGGCT
>CAZHOC010000750.1:0-1376 GCA_964534295.1 uncultured Bacteroidia bacterium
TTGTAACATAAATTTCTCTGGTTTCTGGCGGTATCTTTCTAGCAAGCCCTACGTTGCTCGTCGGTCATGTAGCTAAGGCTATCCTGCCTGGCGGCTCGACAGGTATTCCCTCCTCGAGCCTCGGTATTACTAAAAATCTACTCCCCATAATTCCAAATAACTTATGTTACAAAGTACTTAGTACTTTGTAACAAAAGTTTATCTATAAATTAGATTTAGGGGATTGATTTTAGAGTAATGCCGATTCAATTTGGATCTAGCCTGTTGAGAGCTAAACTGCCAATTGATTTTGATCCCTAAATCAGAACGTTCTTTGAAATAAGCAATCACTTCTTTTGCAAGTTGATTTAAAGTCGGAATACGTCGGTTCAAGCATTGACGAGAAAGGGCTGAGAATTCAATTTCGATCATGTTGAGCCACGAAGCATTTTTGGGGGTAAAGACAAACTCAAATCGCTGAGTTAATTGAGCTGCCTTTTCAGCTGGCAAATACAAGTAGAATGAGCTAAAATCATGTGTATTGAGGTTATCCAAGACTACAATGATTTTCTTGGCTGCTGGATATTGCTCAGCTAGATGCTGCATGAATACAGTGAATTCTCGCTTAGTTCGTCGTCGTCGCACATGTGCTAATCGGAAGCCTGTCTTAGGCTCAATGGCTGCTAGCACGCAAGCAGATCCATTTTTAGTATAACTATAGTTGTATTTGGCAATCTGTCCAGGCTTCATTTGCAATCCTTCTACCTCATCTCCTATGAGGAAACAAGGGCGCTCATCAAAACATAGCACGGGGTATTGCGCATTATAGTCCAGCAAGTACAACTGTAGAATTAACTCCATGCGAGCCAGGAACGTAGCGGTTATTCTACCTATACACCACTGTTTTTTTCGGTGAGGCTGCAATTCATTTTTTTTAAAATGCGGCCTACTTCTGTGTGTGAAATATCATCCACAAAGTTTAACTCTACGACCCGATCTGCCAACAGCCGTAGGGTCCATCGAGCATAGCCTTTGGGAGGTTCGCTACAAGCCAATGCGGTTATTTGAGCTTTCTGCTGCACACTCAAGCCAACCGGTCGGCCTGAACGAGGTTTGTCATACAAAAAGTCTAACCCATTTTTGCGGTAGCTCTTGCCCCAACCATGCACGGTATCATAGCTCATACTTAATAGATCCGATACAGCTTTATAGGTCTTGCCTCTATCTAATTCTAATAAACCTAGTATGCGCTTTTGAACCCGTACCGCAAGACTACCTCTTCGCAATAGCCCGTTTAGATACTTACGTTCCTGATCTTGCAATTGAATATGTTGCTTTTTCATCTTGTCTACTCTTTTGTAGACAAATTACAAAATATAGAATTATTTATGTTACAA
>CAZHOC010000750.1:1386-3306 GCA_964534295.1 uncultured Bacteroidia bacterium
GTACTAAGTACATCAAGCAAAGGGGCAACGCTTAAAGAGTTGGCGGTTATGGAAAGGGATAGCATATTATCCCAAAATTACGATCTTGAGTGGGTTCTATCTATAGTTTTACCAGGCCTAAAAGGTGGGTTCAAGGGACCTTCCTCGCCGGCCAAATGTGGTAACTAAGGTTTTATTCTTTCCAAAGCTATCTGACCAAATATTCCATCTTGGCCTCATGTCCATAAGTACTTGAGATGTACCGTTTCAATAAATATATCCTATTTGCTGCTTTCCTTCTTTTGCAGTTGTATGGATTTGGAAATCGACGTGCTTTTACTCGATTGTCCATTGAAAATGGCTTATCCAGTAATCAGGTTAATGCCATCTTCAAGGACTCCAAAGGCTTTATCTGGATTGGTAGTCTAGATGGTTTAGATCGTTATGATGGAGTCGAGCTCAAGCCGTACGCCTCCAAATATGAGCACCCGATCGAGAATGTATTAGCGATCCAGGAGGATAAGCTAGGCAATATCTGGGTGGGCACCATAGCTGGTTTGCTAAAGTACAGTCCTCGTTCTGACCGATTGGAGTTGATCCCTTTGGACAGTGTCAACGTGCACGTTCAGGCACTGCAGATGCTATCTGATAATATCCTCGGAATCGGTACAACTAAGGGGCTATATCTATTAAACACCGACGAGCTTGCTAGTCATAAGATCAAACTCCCTAACCCTACCTCAGAAAAAGCGCTTAATGTAACGGACCTGACCCGTACAGAAGATGGGCAATGCTGGCTTACGACCACCACGGGCTTAATTAGTTATGATCTGTCTAGCAAAAGGGGGCAAGTTTTTAGATGTCCGCTAAACTCCCTGACCGCTCACAATACATTTACATCTATCTGTCAGGTCGGCAAAAGATTGTATCTCGGAACAGAGAATGTAGGCATAGTGGAATTTGAACTTGCCAGTCAAACCTTTAAAAAAGGGGTAGCGACGGATAATCGGCTTATCCTTAACCTGACTAGTGATGGTGAGCAACTTCTATTTGCAGGTACTAATGGTGGTGGAGTCAAGATCATCAATACGCTCACAGGCTCCGTCGAAGACATCAAAGCTGAACAGATGAACCCCACGTCTTTAAGCTCTAACGCCATCTACTCTTTTTTATTGGACGATGTAGGACGATTCTGGGTTGGCACCTATTCTGGCGGACTTTGCTTTTCCCAAAATGTAGAAGGAAGCTTCAAGGTGCAACAGATCGGTCCAGATCAGCCCCAGGTCAATCAAAGTATTCGGTCTTTCTACTTTGCTCCGGACGGATCTCAGTATTATGGAACCCGAAATGGTTTTGCCGCCGTTTCTCAGGACGGCGAATTTAAGTTTTTCCAGGCTGAAGCGGGATATGCCAATCCTCTTCGGTCTAATATCATTCTCTCTACCTTCCCCTTTAGAGAAGAGCTGCTGATTGGCACTTACGGCGGCGGACTAAGTCAATACAGCCCTACAGAGAAACGCTTGAAGCCATTGCTGACCCAAGGCAAGTTAGCGGAAGGTAATATCTATGACTTTGTCGCAGATAGTATAGGAAATCTCTGGATCACTTCGTTTGATGGCCTCTATCGATATACCCCAACACGGAACGAACTAGTCAATTACAACACACAAAATAGCGCACTTAAGGATGATCAACTCTTCGAAATCTTCCTTGATTCTAAAGGAAGACTATGGCTTGGCAGTATGTCAGGGGTTCAAGTCTTTCGATACGAAGAGCAAGACTTGATTCCCATTGATCTGTCCATTATTCCAGACAATCGTTTCAAAACCAATTACGTGTATGAAGATCAAACCGGCCAAATTTGGGTTTGCACAGAAAGAGGAGGTTTGATCCAGATTAACCCGGAGCTATCCCAAAGTATCCTTTACAAAAAAAAGGATG
>CAZHOC010000750.1:3325-3791 GCA_964534295.1 uncultured Bacteroidia bacterium
GATCATCGAAGACGAGGGGGCAAGCCTTTGGATCAGTACTTTAAAAGGCCTTTGTCGCTTTGCCCCCGATACTAAACGCTTCACGGGGTATTCCATGGTGGACGGCCTCCCCGGCTTAGTTTTCACACCAGCTGCTGCACATCGTGATGGGAGTGGAAGGATATACTTCGGCAATGAGAAAGGCTTGGTCTATTTTGATCCCGAAGAAATTGACCAGTTATCATCCTCTTCCGAGATCGTGATCACAGACTTTTATCTGGCAGGGAAGGAAGTGGTGCCCCAGGAAGGTAGCGTACTTGACGCTATCATAGAAGAAAGCCAAGAAATTCGTCTAAGTGCCCAGAACAATGATATTGGTTTTCGGTTTGTTACGCTAAATTATATGAATGCAAGCAATAACCGTTATCAGTATCTTTTAGAAGGTCTGGATGAAGACTGGAAAGACAATGGTAGTAATAATAGAGTA
>CAZHOC010000751.1:0-3784 GCA_964534295.1 uncultured Bacteroidia bacterium
AGGGCTCATTGAGTTGTAAGTTTTTTTAAAATGATCTGAAATGGAGGTTATTTCACTAATCAAGGAAAGTGCCGCAGGCAATAGATTGGCAATGAATCAGCTTTTTGATCTGGTTTATGATGATCTAAAACAGCTAAGTAGAAAAATACGGCTTAACTGGAGAAATGAGCATACGTTAAATACAACTGCCCTTGTGCACGAGGCCTACTTAAAAGTGCAAAATACCGACGCCCTCAGCGCTCAAAACAAACTACACTTCTACCGCATCTGTGGTCAAGCTATGAAGTACATCCTTCAAGACCATCTCAAGCAAAAAAGCACTCAAAAAAAGGGAAGTGGACAACGACATCTGGAAATCAGCAATGACGAGGTAGTCAACTTAAGTGATGATACGCTGGATCTTATGGAAGATATTTTTCATAACATCGAAAAGCTCCAAGAGCACGACCCGGTTGTTTACGAAGTAATCGAGTGCAGGTTCTTTGCTGACATGTCGGTGAAGGAAACCTCTGAACTCTTGTCTATTTCTCCGGCTACGGTAAAGCGCAAATGGTCTTTTGCCAAGGCTTACATCTCTAGCGAGCTTAAAAAGACTGCCTGAATGTATACCCTGAAACAGGTAGAAACCTGGTTTAGCAAGGCGATGGATCGGCCCAAAGAAAGACGAAAAGGATTTCTTGAGGAAAAACTTGCTCACGATCCTCGGTTACTTACTTCGGTTCTCAATCTTATCGAAGTGGAAGAAGCCGATAAGAGTGCCATGACCATCTTGGTAGACCAAATGAATCTGGACCTTGAAAGCGAAGAGGTTCCTGTTTTAGAGCGCTACCATGTGATCGAGGAAATTGGTAGAGGGGGAATGTCTGTTGTATACCGCGGGGAAAGAACGGATGGACTATTTGAGCACGAAGTGGCGATCAAGCTGCTAAGGTCAGGGATGGATTCGAAAGACCTACTCAGCATTTTTGAGAAAGAGCGCAATGTACTTGCACGCCTCAAGCACCCGAATATTGCTCAGATATATGATGCCGGGTTGACCGAAAAAGGAAGTCCTTTCTTTGTGATGGAGTATGTAGATGGAGAGGAACTTCTTTCGCATCTAGAACGTCAACGGCCTTCGCTCAGTCAAAAGCTGGCACTCTTTATTCAGGTTTGTGAGGCAGTACATGTTGCACATCAAAACACCATTATCCACCGTGATATCAAGCCTTCCAATATCTTCGTAAACAAGCAAGGGGCTGTGAAGCTGATGGATTTTGGCATTGCAGAAATAGTTGAGGAGGGCCAGTCCGAGAATAGGAAATTCTCGCCGAGGTTGCTGACCCCTGAATACGCAAGTCCGGAGCAAAAGGATGGGGATGCTCTCGACGTTCGAAGTGACGTATATCAGCTAGGCAGGATTCTTGAAAAAATGGCGGGCTCCGGTAGGGATCGCGAGCTCGATTCCATCCAGGTAAAAGCGACAAATCATGATAGGGAGGCACGATATCAGTCCGTCACACAACTTGTTCGGGATATCCGCAACAAGCTCGAAAAAAGGCCGATAGAAGTTTACAGTACACGGCTAGCCTACAAGACTAAATTATATGCACAGAGAAATTTTTGGCAGGTCGGAGTAAGCACAGCCGCCATACTGATACTACTCATTACTTCTATCGCTTATTTTATCAAAATAAATGAAGCAAGAAAGGAAGCAGAACAAAAGGAGGATATGGCAAATCAGGCCTTGGAATTCCTTGTCGCTCTTTTCGACCAAAGTGATCCAACTATCAATCAAGGAGACTCAACAAGCATAGGGACCTTTTTGAGTGCTGGTCAAGGAAAGGTAGATCTTTTAGATAACACACAAACCAAAGCTGCCATTATCAATGCACTTGGCCGGGTAAATACGTCTCTTGGAAATTTTGGAAAGGCCGATGGACTTTACCAACAGGCCTCCAGCATCTACGAACACCTGGAAGATGCCGCTGGAATTGGTACGGTGAGGTTCAATCAGGGAATCCTCCAGACTCGACAAAACAACTTTTCAGAAGCCAGGGGCTTCATGCTTAAGGCCCTCCCTAAACTTGAATCTGATCTTGATCGGGTGAAGGCACTCGTTCAGCTTGCAGACTTGTATCGTTCTACTCACCTTGACTCTGCATTAACTTTCAAAACCACTGCATTAGAGATAATAAAGTCATCCGCTCGACTGTCCGCCAAGGAAAAATTGGTCAACACCTATGACTTAGCCTGGATAGGATACGCCGGATTATCCAAAGAAAAGAAGGACAGTGTTGTCTTGATGAAAAGAAAGCTGGTAGATGAGCTGAAAGCAGTAGACGCCTCAGATCTTGCAACTCTTGCCACGATGTATGAGAATCTCGCAAATACGTATGAAAACGCATTGGTGTACGACTCTACCGTAGCGTTTGCAAGACAAAGCTTAAAACTGTTTCAAAGAATGTACGACTCTACCAGTATTTTTCTCACCCCCAGTCTCTACCAGTTAGCAAGCGCATTTAGCTGGAAAGCTGATTTTGACAGCTCTCTCCACTACTTAAAAAAGTCGCTTCGCATTAAGCAAAATTACTTTGGAGCGTTACATCATAGTCAATTGAAAGAACGAAAGCTGATGGCCATTGTGTTAGCAAACCTGGGTCAGCATGACGCATCCGAGCAGTTGATGCGGACAAACTACGAGATCAGTAAGAAAAAATACGGCTTATATCATAAGATAACGGGAGACAACTTATTTGTCTTATTGTCTAGGCTAGGCGGGCGGAAGAAGTACGAGGAATCAGCGGCGTTATATCCAGTATTGCTTAAGATAGATTCTGCTACGTATGGTGAATCTTCATTTTCAGCAGCTTCTATTCTAAACTATGGACAAGTTTTGAGTAAAATAGGCAGAAAAGAAGAAGCAATTCTTAAAATGAAAGAAGCGTTGAATATCTACAGAGAGAAGGTAGGCCCTGATGACTTTAGATGCGGAATGGCGCTCTTTTCAATTGGAGATGCAATGCGTCGCGAACAACCTGAAAAAGCTCTGGCTCACATGGATTCGGCGGTGGCCATCATTCAAAGTGGGATGTCAGAAAATCACCCTCGAATCGCCACGTATCAAAGGCAATATGCCGCACTTCTTGCACAGCAAAAGCACTTTTTGATGTCCAATGAGTATTACCTTAAGGCGATCAGGAACTACGAGATAAACTATGGAGACAAGCGACAGGACCGCTTAGCGGAGCTACAAGAAGCGTATTCAGGTTCATTAAGGAAGCAGGGATTAATGGATTCCGCCAGTCACTTAATGGAGCGAGCAAGAAGGAACTATAAATTGGCAGAGAATGACGATTGACAGAATGGCGAGATATCGAGGATCCAAGCTTTTGATGCTGCTGATGGGAACATTGTTTCTTCAGTGTGCTCAGCAAGATAGACTCGAAGAAATACTGGCTCAAGGCTCCTCCTCATTTCACAACACGCTGAAGAGCGCGGAGCATGAAGTTCAAATCATTTACGGGGAGTTGGTCGGAGACTCAATTGTCCACCATTATTTCAATCATGATCCGGAAAGATACTTTTACCCTGCGAGCACCGTCAAGATGCCTGTGGCTTTTGCAGCAGTAAAAAAGGCGCAGCAGCTAGACATTGCGCTTGACGATCCAATTATCATTGACTCCACCGAAATTTATCCCAGAATGCTATGCTGGGATTCCGCACTCAATGCACCAATTACGATTCGAAACCAGATTCAAAAGATATTCACAGTGAGTGATAATAGTGCTAATAATATCTTATT
>CAZHOC010000752.1:0-3779 GCA_964534295.1 uncultured Bacteroidia bacterium
CATGACATCGCGAGGTACGATGGTAATGGGACTACGTACGGAAAGATAAGTTTCTACTCCTGCCTCGGCTAGGTCAAGGGCGATTTCTGCCCCCGTGTTTCCCATACCGATAACCAAGACCTTTTTGCCCTGATAAGGCTTAGGGTTGCGGTAATCGCGGCTATGGGTGATATCTCCCGTAAAGTCTTGCTGTCCTTTGAAGCTAGGTACATGAGGAATGCGATTGACACCCGTCGCAAAGATCACATTGGGACTGAGGTACCTCTTGCCACTTTTGGTATGGACTTCCCAGCCTTGCTCGCTTTTTTTGACTTGCTCTACGGCTTCGCCGAACGCTGGGACGATATCAAAGTGCTTGGCATAATCCTCATAGTAGCGGATCAGATCTTCCCGAGGCACATAAAGCGGATAATCCTCCGCAAAGGGCAAATGCGGTAAATGCGAAAGCTGCTTGACCGTATGTAGACAGAGACGGTCATAGTGATTGTGCCAGGACCAAGCGATCTTTTCGGATTGCTCTAGAATGGTGAAATCTTGACCTGCTTTGCGCAGCCTTCCTGCGACCGCCAAACCCGCTGGGCCAGCGCCAATGATGAGGTTAGGAGTAGTAATTGCTTCCATACCTCATCAATTTAGCTAATCAGACGCGAGTCTTCAATAGATTGGCCAAAGATCGGCCGATCATCGGGCCGGACTCTTTGAAGTATCCGCCTGATGGCACCATCAAAAGGGGAATTGCGTTCTGCGAAGCAGCCTCCCAAACCAAAGCATCTCGCTCCAAAATGGCCTGCTCACTCACATTCAAACCGCCCAGTGCATCACCAAAGTAGATGTCTGTGCCGGCATTGTAAATGATGAGGTCGGGCTTTGCTTCTGGAATCGCCTTTTTTAGCCCTTGGCGAACGCTTGTCAAGTAGGCATCATCACCGGTGCCGTTGGGCAATGGGTAATCAAAATCGATATACTTTTTGACGGCAGTGTCATTGGGGTAGATGTCTTTGTTGTAGACATCCATCATAAAAAAGTTAGGCTCGTCGCGCAGCACGGACTCGATGCCATTGCCTTGGTGAGCGTCCAAATCAATGACAAGGACTTTGAGCTCAGGGCGCGTCTTCCAAAGCTTGAGTACAGCAATCGGGATGTCAGCGAAATAGCAAAAGCCTTCGCCCATACTGCCCTTGGCGTGATGATAACCGCCGGAGAAGTTGACGGCCCAGCCGCGTTCTAAGGCTAGTTTAGCGCCTTCAATGGTACCTTGGACCGCATAGCGCATAGGCAATAAGAGGTGCTTTTTGAGCAATGAAGCGGGGAGTGAGCCAAGAATGCCCATTTCTGCCACTTGGGCAATCACACTGGCTTCCTCTAATCGATTGAGATAGATGGGGTTATGAGCGATAAGTAAATCTTCATTATTGACGGCATCAAATTTGATGAATTGATCTGCATCCAAGTCTAAAATAGACTTCAAGGTCTTGTAGGCCTTGCCGTATTTAGCAGTGTCAAAGGGATGAAGTTTTTCGAGGCCCATAAGGCCAATATTATATTCTGATCGATAGATCAGGGGTAGGCTAGAAGAGAAACTCATGATAATGCTTATTGGTGCCGAAACTTTCCGTTTTTCCAATTAAATTGGGAAGGAGAAGCTTCGCTAGGGGAAAATTATTGTGTATTAGTCAAACTACTCAAAGCATAATTGCATGCGGAAATACTACCTGCTCATTTCCTTTTTGCTGCTTTTGACCCATGTATGGGGGCAAGAAGTTAAGACCTATTATGAGAACGGGAATTTGAAGTCTTCGGTTCCAATAAATAATGATGGACTTTTCTCAGGAGAGGGATATACCTTTTATCAGTCTGGTGAAATGGCCATGAAAACCATTTATGAGAAGGGACAAAGACAAGGTCCAGAGCGAGAGTATTATCCCGATGGCAACATCCTGGGGGAATGCACTTATGTAGATGATCAGCGGCAGGGTTGGTATCTCGGCTATTATCAAAACGGTAAGCCCAAATTCAAGCAGGCTTGGGAAAATGATAAGAAATCCGGACCCATGTGGGTGTATTACACTAGCGGAGAGCTGCGCATGTTTGCGATGATGCAAGCAGATACGATGGTTTTTGCGCAACATTTTGATGAGGAAGGCCACTTACGTAACGAGATTATCAAGGAGTTTGGTCGCCCAATAGATACGACCCATTTAGGTACGCCAGTGATCGAGTTTGCGAGCAAAAGCCAAAGTCTTAATAGCGATATATTCAATCCAGTCAGGGTATACATCCCAGGACTTCCTACTTCTTATTTAAGTTTTTTCAGTCCGCACGGCAAGATCGTCGAAAATGAGGATGAAAAATTCCCGCTTGCTTTTATTCCTCGCAAAGGCGAAGAGCAATTTGTGCTCTATCTCCGCATCAAAACCCATCCTGATGCGCTACCCATCAAATTGCAGAGCATGATGCTGGAAGTAAACTAGGGAATGTCGAATGTCCAATTTCGAATTTTGAATTTCGAAGGTTTGTCAATCACTTCTTTATTCAGCATTCTTTTTTGTAAAAAAAATGGCTTAGTGGTTACGCCGGCGACCACTTGATCCACTTAGGGGTGAATTGTGTAAATCCATGACCCCTAAACGAATGCAAAAATCAATTTCTTTCCTGCTGTTTTTGACTTTGCTCATCAGCCAGCTTTCGCTGAGCGCCCAGAACAGTATCTCGGGCCAGTTGTTTGTTGATCTCAATGGCGATGGCCTCGCCAACGATCCTCCCGCGGTCGGAAACATTCTCGAAAATATAGAAATCCAATTGTTGGACACCAATGGAGTAATCGTCGACTTTCGTTTGACGGATTTGGCTGGTACTTATCTGTTCCAGAACGTTCCGGCTCAGCCCTACCAGCTACATATCCCAATTCCTCCGGCTGGGCATTTTATCAGCCCTCCCGGCGGCGATTTTGTCTTTGACCCCATCCCTCGCAAGACTGACTTTTTCCCCATCCTTGCCATTAATCCTCCCTTAGTATTTGATGGGGGAATCGTTCCGGGGAACCCGATAGAAATCCGAGGCTATGTGTGGCAGGATGTCAACAATAATGGTATCCAAGATATTGGAGAGTTGCCTTTTGAAGATTTTGAACTCAAGCTGGAAGCTCCGGGTTTGGTACCAGAAATCATCCAGACCGACAATAATGGCAACTACAGCTTTCCCTATTTACCACCAGGCCCTGACTATGATTTGCGTGGCTTGCTACCAGATGTGGGGGGCTTGTTTGCGCCTCAAGATCAGGGTATGGACGATAATGTAGACTCTGACTTCGACTTGGCTGGTCAGTTGGTGATCCCGACCAATCCCTACCCAGGACCCATTTTGGACTTTGATCTGGGTTTTAAAAAATCAGTCAAGGTAAAGGTTACGACCATTCTTAGTGGCGCAGTCCGACCCAATGGCGAAATGGGGACCGAGCTCTTTGACAATGGTTTGCTGCCCACCGGAGAGCCTTACACTGGCTTGGGCTATGGGGTAGATAATCCGGGAATTACGCTCCTGCCTGCCAATATACCCGATGCGGTGGATTGGATTACGGTGGAGCTACGTGATAAAAATGATTCTACTGTGGTCGTAGCGAGTAAATCTGCTATCGTCCGCAAAGATGGTTGTGTGGTAGACGCCAATACAGGTAAAGCCCTTTGCTTCGAGAATATGCAAAACGACAGCTATTTCGTCGCTGTGCGGCATCGCAATCATCTCGATCTTATGACCAAGAATCCTGTCTTTTTAAACGATCA
>CAZHOC010000753.1:0-3776 GCA_964534295.1 uncultured Bacteroidia bacterium
ACATGTTCTGCTATGGCCTCCTGCTCACCTGTTGCTGCGTAGCTTTGTAACAACTCATCATAATAAAATAGCGCGTCTTCATAGCGATCTTCCTCCAGAGATTCTGCGATGGCTTGTTTGAATAGGAGATATGCCTGTTCACTTTCAGCGCTAGCGAATCGAATTTTTGCTTGCAAATGCAACAGCATACTAGCATGCTGCGAAATCCCTAATCGCCGCGCTTCTTTTTCTAAATCTTCGACTTCCCTCAAAAAGGTTGCGCTTTTTTCACCGACATGAAATCGATTATGCAAAGCTTCAAAAGCCAAAAAGAAGGCATCAGACTCGCGCTGATAAGCAGCAAATCCATCCTCTATGGGACTAACATTTTGAGAAAAGCGACTTTCTAAATAGGCATTATCTTGAATTGCTAGGGCAGAAATACGCTCCTCCATTAGCAGGTCTAGTTTTTTGAGTGCCTGCATTTTTTTTAATGCCTTATCTTTTCCGGCTGAGCTTGAGGCCAAGTGAGAATCTATATGAGCGACACCGATATAGGCGACAATTACCGTTTTAAGGCTGGCTAAAAACTGATTTGTGTCTTTTGCCACTTTATCCGCCCTGCTAACCCAATTGGCGAAACTTTCTTCCAACTGATTTAATTTAGGTACAGCAAATCCAAGTGCAGGCAAATCGATCAGCAATTGGGACTTCATCTCTTGTGCGCCGACCCAATCATTTACCTTTAAATAAGCCCTAGCAAACTGAATGCATAATTCCACTCTAGTTAGGCTGGGTGGATCAGTTTGTATCGCAATCAATTGAGGCAAAAAGGCTGCTAAGCCATAATTGTAATCTTCACTTTGGGTAAAGAAAAAATCTATCAACTTGATTTTGTATCGGTTTACCGATTTAGGCAAATCGTTTAGCTGAGCCCTTGCTATCGCTGCTTCATAATACTCTCTCGTCTTCTCCCTATCGAATAAGGCCGCACAACTTGTTCCCATATTGCCTAAGCAATCAACATAAAGCTGTTCTAAGTCTTGCTGCAAATAATCGATAGGCTCAATCTGTAGCGCCTTATCCAATTCTGGCAATAAAGCTTCGAAGGAAGAAAAATTGACCTGCGCCTGATCTGGTCGCATATTTTGTTGTAGTCCAATGAAACGATCTTGCAAATCCCCGTAGGCATTTAGTTTTTCAGATGAAGGTACCTTAGCAACAGGAATCTCCAGCTCTCTGTGCTGTAATTCTGCTTCAAAGATTTGGATGCTTTTTTCCATGATATCCCTTTCAGGGAACGCTTCTCCCGGGCCTTTTTGCTGAGAGGATAAAATGGCAAGCCTAGTGGCTTGTAACGCGTGGCGAAGCTTGAGGTCTTCAAAGTCGAGGATATGAGCGCTTAGATGGGCCTCTAATTGGTCGGGCAAAATTTGTTGTAAATCTTCTACAAAGCGGAAAGCCGCTGCGGTTTGGTTTTCAAAGCGTTTGGCAATGATTGCCCATGCATGTTCCATAGCTAATTCAAGTGAATAGAATGATTGGAAGGACTAATCAATAATGAGTCTGAAAGAAGGAGGTTAACAAAAAAGGCATTTCTTTTGCCTTTAAACTTCTAGTGCTGCGTTAGACCAAGAGCGGCATTATCTGCGTTATAAGACTAAAGTTTTTTATCTTTGAATGTTTAATAAAGCATAATATGAAGGCATTCGCATTGATCGGCATTATTATTTCCTGGGCTCTTCCCACTAATCAGGCAACAACCGAAGCTCCTCAAAGGGACATCTGTGACCTATACGGAGCGGTATTTGTAGAATCTGTGGCAGCATTTGCAGACCATAGAGTCTTTGTAGAAGATACCGAAGGCTTTGCTGATTTAGTGGTATTTAAAGAAGATAATGAAGCTTTTGCAAATGAAAGAGGGCACTGGTACATTACCAATGTCAAAGCTTTTGCGGACTTTACCATTTATGTAGAAGAAGTAAAGGGATTTGCTGATTTTTCGATTGCTTATACTGATTTTAGAACCGCAGCGGGTTGTCAGTAGTTGTAGTTTTTTGCCTACCATTTAAAGCTATCCTATAGAGAACATTTACGCTAAACGTACGCTAAATGACCTGTCAGTCTTGCTATTGAAATAGTAAGAGCTGACCTATTTATCTAGGATGGACGCAGATAAAGACAGTTCGACATACATTACCAAGCAGACTTATCTGGCTTTGGCTTTTAGCCTCAAGCCCGAAATACAGGAAACTGCAATGGCCCTCTTGATGAGCCTAGGTTATGAAGGTTTTGAAGAAACCGAGGCCGGTTTCAATGCCTACATACCGAAAGAAGCGTTCCGCGAAGCGGCTATAAAAGAAACACTCGCCATATTTGAGCCTCAAAGCTGGTCGTATACTTCTGAAGAAGTAGCGCCTACTAACTGGAATGCAGTATGGGAAGAGAGTTACCCGGCAGTTTACATTGAGGGCTTTTGTCAAATCATCTCTAGTTTTCACGAACAAAAAGAGGATTTTACTCATACCGTTTGGATTGACCCTAAAATGTCCTTTGGTACTGGGCATCATGCGACTACGAGATTAATGGTGCGACATTTGCAGGAAATTTCCGTGGATGGTCTGCGGGTATTGGACATGGGTTGTGGGACCGGAATATTAGGTATTCTTGCTGCTAAAATGAACGCCAAGGAAGTGGTCGGGATCGATATTGATCCTTGGAGCCATGAAAATGGTTTAGAAAATATTCAGCGCAATGAGATGGGGCACAAAATGGAGATTTTGCTAGGCGATGTCAGCAAGATTCCAGCGCCCTCTTTTCAAGTGATTCTTGCCAATATCAACAGACATGTATTGTTAGCGGACATTCCGCGTTATGTAGAGTGTCTAACAGATGATGGCATCCTCCTTATCAGTGGATTTTACCCTGTTGATGAGGCCGTAATCATGCCTGTAGCAGAAGCTGCAGGTTTAAAACAAATCAGTCAAAAACAGGAAGGGGATTGGTTGTCCATCCGCTTTCAAAAAGTATAACAAAAACACCCTCCATTCAATGTATGCAATGAAGGCACGTATCGCTCTTTTTCTTTGCTTTGTGGGACTCCTCTTGGTAGGAAATAAGTCCCAGGCCCAAGGGGTCAGTTTCTTTTCTACAGAACCGTCTGAATTCTACCAAGAATTTTCGACGGTCTTGACGAACGCTAATGATGAAAAGGGTCGAGAGGCCGCAGCAATGTTGGCTAGCGTCTGGAATGATAGCACGACCACTACAGAGGCAAAAGAGGCTTTTATCAGCCTGGTCAATATCATGGTAAGTAAGCGATATCGCACTGATCAGGAATTGGCCTATTTTACCACGGTTTATGGTTTGATTAACCGAGGCGAATCCTTTGTTCGGCTGGAGTTGAACGATTTTATGGAAATCACGCTACAGGCCGTTTCTACCATGGAACGTAAGCGGGTGACCCGCTATCTGCGGACGCTCTATGACTACATCCCTGAGGGCATCGCCTTTAAACGAGACAAGTTTTTTTGGCAGATTAGCCAAAATATCCCTCAACTGACGATGGTAGAGGTGCCTTCCGAAGATGGGCCCGCTTATCAAGCACCCGTATTGCGTTATACAGATACTGACCTTGATTATAAAAGCCAACGCGATAGTACACATATAGCCGGTACCCAAGGGGAGTTTAATCTGATTGGATTAACCTTTGTGGGTAATAAAGGCCGCGTAGATTGGACAAAGATGGGCCTTGACAGCGCGGATGTCTTCTGTAATTTCCGCGATTACAAACTCAA
>CAZHOC010000754.1:0-3776 GCA_964534295.1 uncultured Bacteroidia bacterium
GGACAAAAAGATTGTAGCGATGCAAATTTTGTGTCGTTACTTTTTTTATGATGGGGTTTTTTGACTACTGCTTTGCAGAACGCTTATCTCAAGTTTCCGCGACGGGGCTCGGAATGACAACAGGTGGCGTTGAAGCCAAGGTCTAAGAAGAATCATCTTGTCACCTTGAGCGCAGTCGAAAGGCCTTTATTATCTCACCGCTTCGCAGAACGTTTAACTCTTCAGATCTCTGCTCTATGAATTCGCTTAGGCTCATTCATTCGGCTGGGATGACGTTTTGGTTACCCGTCCCGTCATGCCGGAATGCGAGGCAGGAGCATATCCGGTATCTTTTGGCTTCTTTTACTGCTTCATAGAACGCTCAACTCTAGAGGCATTTCGGCACGCTCAATGTGACAAAGATTTATTGTCATGCTGAGCGCCGTCGAAGCATCTTTGATAGTTTCTACTTCTGCTTCGCAGAACGCTCACCTCCAAGGGAGTATGCAATACGTCCCTACAATCAGCAATCCTACAACTCTTCCAGCAAAGCTTTAGCCTCTTCCAGCTGATAATGATATCCCGTATCGACGATATAATTCAATATCTCTTTTGCTTCCTCTATTTGCTCCATTTGTAGATGAGCTAGGGCCCGAAACCAAGTAGTCTGCTCATAATAAGGTGAGCTATCAGTAATCTGCTCCCACTCACTCAATGCCATGGCAAAAGCCTTTGTCTGATAGTAAGCATGCCCCAAATAAAAGGTCGGAATGTCAGGCCCTTCGTTTTGGGCTTTCCAGTCTTCCAATAGCGGGATAGCTCCTGCATAATCTCCTGCCTGATAGGCCTGAGTCGCCATCTGCGCAAACTCAGCCCCTTCGCCGGAACGACTAAAGGTCATGGGGTAAGGCTCATAATATGCCGCCGCAAATTCTTGGTAGTTCTGGCGTTCCCCGGAGGGGTAAAAGTTATAAACCAACAAAAGCAAAACTGTAGCTGCAACCGTCGCATAAAAAGCAATATTACGAAAAGGAATGGTCTTAGCCTCCTGCTGCATATAAAGCTGGCGCAACTCCTCTTTTTCCATATGGCGATCCGCTGCTTGAAAGAGCAGTATATTTTGGCGAGTCTCTTTTACCGTCTGAGCTAGCTCTGGGGCAGCTTGGATCTTAGCTCCAAAATCAGCCCGATCCTTTTCCGAAAGCTCATCGCTCAGATATGCCTCAATCCATTCTTCTGTACTTTTCTCAGGCATGAGTGAGATTTTTTTGTTTTTCGATCGCTTTCATCCATTGCTGGTAGCAACGAAAGCGACTGACTTTGGCTACGTTAGCATTGGCAAAACCAAGCGTATTCGCGATTTCATCCAAAGGCCTACTTTCCATATAAAAATATCTTAACAGCTTGCGGCATTTTTCTTTGAGTGCTCCTAAAGCTTGCTCGGCTGCCTTTAGCTGAAACTTAATCTTGCTTTGCTCCAACTCAAACTGCTCCTGCTCGATCATAGGGTTTTCACTTTCCACCACGAAATAGAGCGTTCTTTCTAGCGGGTTTTCTTCCACCTGATAGCGTTGGCGTGCTCGTTGTAACTCCCGCCATTTATTCCAGCAAATGCCGTAAAGGTAGGCGGGTAGGTTACTAATCTCTTCAATTTTCCCACGTTGCATATTGCTTCTAAAGGTCAAGACAGCTTCCATCAGTACGTCTTCTGCGTCCGCCTTATCGCAATTGGTTTTCTTGCGTAGGGTCCGCAAACAATACTGGCTACACTCTTGAAAAACTAATTTCAGTCCCTTAGGGTCATCGGCCAGAATCTGAGCCTTTAATGCTGCAAATGCCGTGTCGGTCATATTCCTCGTTCCACTTAGGGAACAAGGTAGTGAATAATTTTCTTACGCATAATCTTGTTGCCCTGCCTCCATTGCAAGAAATAAATACCTGCCGCTAACTCGCTGAGGTTTATCGTTCCCTCCGGGGAACGCTCAGTCCACTTTCGTACACTTTGTCCTTGTAAATCAAGTAGTTGCATTTGACTCTCACCCCAAGCGCCCCCTTCTATACGATAACGTATTTGTTCTGCTGCGGGATTGGGGAAAACGTGTAAGCCGTCCAGTACTATATCTCGCTCAATGGGCAAGCTATTGGCTACTGCATTTGCTAGTGCCAAAGCATCTAACTTGCCATGCCCCCAAACATTATTGGGCACAGCACCAGTGAAAGCATCCTGACGAGCTGTAAACTGCAAGAGGTTTTTGACTTGCTCTGAAGTGAGACTATCGTTTAGCTCAAGCATCAAGCAGAGGATACCCGCTAGGTGTGGATTGGCCGCACTAACTGCATTTTGGAGGCCATAAAAGCCATTACCGTCTTGAGCCATATTGAAACGAAACTGACTATACCAAGTATTGGGACTGTAAGCGGCCATCATTACTTCTCCGGGGGCTGCGATATCAATGCCGATCCGACCATCAAGCGTAGGACCAGCGCTGCTCCCCAACCAGATCTCTCCCGGCAATCCCTCGCCATTCCGGTTACGCGCAATGCCATCAAGATCGACCCAACTATTATCTGCTACATAACTAGTCGGTGAGATCACCTTGAAGGCAGAAGCATAATCGCTGATATTTCCGCCTTGCTGGACAAAAGTCCTAAACTCATTGCTGTTGAAATAAGTGGCTGGGTTGAGCGAAGCACTAAAAGAACCGTCCTGTATACTTGAGCCGATGAGATGAAATTTATACAATCCGACCGCGCCATTCATATCGATTAAAACCTGACGAGTAGGACTGGTCGCCCCGGAAAAGTCTACAAAAGAACCTTGATGATAATAGGTGAAACCCGTGAGGTTTTGTTGATCGCTGACCTGATTAGTGATAGGACTGCCCAATAGACTCGTCATGCTTCCATCGGGACGTTCGAGGATGAGGGAGATACGATCTACGTCTGGATACCATAGTTCGAAGCGGAGGTTCCCTGTTTCTCCTTTATTGATTTCTAGGGTGGCGGTATCTCCTTCGGCGAAGGTGCCGCTTGCTCTATTGTCTGCTCCGCCATCGTCGCCTGAGCCGCAAACTAGCAGCTTACCTGGCCCTACAAATTCATCCATGGCGCGACAAACTTTACTCGTGCCATCTGTCGATCCGCCAATCGAACCTAGATTCATCACGGTCACAGAAGGCAGGCCGAGCTCAGCCACTTTGTCGGAGACAAAATCGAGCGCAATCTCTAGATAATCTGGATTAAAAAAGCCTGTCTGCCCAGGATTGCCATTGAAGGCTGGGAAACCATCTTGAAAAGCTTTTACCACTATAATAGTCGCCTCGTAGGCTACGCCGCGGTATTTTAGAGAGGGAATCCCACTCCCATTGCCAGCGGCAATACCCGTGGTAGAAGTACCATGACCAAAGCGATCATTGGTAGGGAGAGCCGCTCCACCGTCCAGGGCTTGGTCGATTTGAGTACGGCTGTAAATGGTCCCCACTCCGTAGGGATTGTTGGGATCATTGGCACCAGTGGGGTCGAGCATATCGTAGATATAAGCGATCCTCGTATCTCCATTGGCGTCAATAAAGTCGGGATGAGTATAATCTATCCCACGGTCGATCATGGCGAAAATGGTACCTTGACCCGTAAGGTTGTACTGAGCATAAACTTGGTCTAGGCCCGTTTCCATACGAGTGCTATCACCTATGGCTGAGAGTTCTGCGAAGCAGAACGCTAGCATAAGAAGCGGAAAAATGCGGCGAAGTTTCATATAGCTATGAGAGTATGTAACTTATTTGGGTATTTTCTAAGAT
>CAZHOC010000755.1:0-3775 GCA_964534295.1 uncultured Bacteroidia bacterium
AGAAAAGAAAAAAGAAAAGAAAGAAGAGACAGTCGTCTAGAAAGGAGACAAGAGCGAAGAGAGAAGAGAAAGCGCGATAAATCTATTGTGTCAAATGAATAGGCAAGTTAACGCGCTTTAAGACTGCTTCCTGAAAATTATTGTTTATACTAAAGTCTCCCTGATTTAAAGGGAGACTTTGGCTTATCTTCACCTATTATGCCTGACAATCCACTACTCCAAAGCGAAGGCGATTCACTCAAACTCCCCTTTGTGCAAAGTCATGCCTTTATCATCGGCATAGACGCCTATGAGCATATAAAACCACTCCGAACGGCTGTAAAAGATGCAAGTGATATTGCTGAATTGCTCGCTGACGAAAAAAAACACGCCTACCAAGTCCATCTTTTTACCGATACGACTAAAGCGATGATGGAGGAGTGTTTTGAGCTTATGCAAAAGGTCGTTAAAGTAGACGACCGGGTCTTATTTTATTTTGCTGGGCATGGGATCGCGCTAGATAGCGAAGTAGATCCAGAAGGCTATCTCGTGCCCGCAGACGCCAAAGCAGACGATAAGGACAGCCTGGTAAAAATGGATAGACTTCACAAGGTCTTGACCGCTTTGCCTTGTAAACATGGTTTGTTGGTACTAGACTGCTGTTTTGCGGGCTCTTTTAAGTGGTCTACCGATACCAGAGCCGAAATCTTTGATTTTGGGCAAACCCTCTATGCCGAGCGCTTTTGGCGTTATGTGCAACATCCAGCGTGGCAAGTCATAACCTCTTCTGCTCATGATCAGAAAGCGGCGGACTTATTGGACCATCAAGCATTAGGACTGCGGGAAGAAGAACTGACCGATACGAAAAACTCTCCCTTCGCTTGGGCATTTAAACAGGCCATAGACCTACATAGCAAAGCAGATACCCATGGCCTCCGCAAAAGTGACGGGATCGTTACTACCACTGAGTTATTTTTGTTTTTGCAGGAGGTGGTTTTGACTGCTTCGCAGAACGCTCAACGCCAGAGCCCTGCCTTGTTTACCCTTGGCGAAAAACATGATACGAAAGGGGAGTACATATTTCTCAATCCCGGGCACAAACTAAATTTGCCTCCTGCTCCGGTTAGCAATCCATACAAAGGATTAAAGCCTTACAGCACTAAGCCTGAAGATGTAAAAACCTTTTTTGGCCGCGATGCCGCGATTGACAAGATGGCCCAAATGCTGAAAAATAGCTCTGTGTTGGTGGTTTCTGCTCCCTCTGGAGTCGGAAAGTCTTCGGTGATACACGCAGGTTTGCTGCCTAGCCTAAGTCCCGGATACGATGCTGAACCGCTAATTCTTCGGCCTAGCACGCATCAAGAAGATGCTAAAAACTGGAAGAAGCTAGCTAAGTTGAAAGCAGCAGATTCGCAGCTAGTGCTTATCGATCAGTATGAAGAATTGTTCGCGCTCAATCCGCTATTTAGAGATGCATTAAGCGATAAGATTTTAGATTTGGTTGATCAGCTACAAGCGTTCTCCGAAGGAGCTCCAGATAGAATCAGTCCACTTAAACTTATCATAACTGTCCGCTCCGATTTTGAATGGCAGCTAGAAAGCTCTCAAATAGGGCAGGGGAAGAAAAAGATAGAGCAAGCGACCAAAGAAGAAATAGTCCTAAAACGCGGTTTTTGGAAGGTCGCTCAATTGCGAAAGTTTTTATATCGCCTGCCTCCTATGAGCCGGGAAGAACTGAAAGAAGTCATGCTGAAACCTGCTTGGGTAATGGCCTATGATTTTGAATCAGAGGAACTAGTTGAGCAAATCTTGGATGAAATTCACCATGCTCCTGGGGCCCTGCCTTTGCTCTCCTTTACACTGGAGCAACTATTTGAAAAGAGAAACAAAAACAAACGTTTACTAACCCATAAAGCCTATAAAAATGAGTTGAAGGGAGTAAATGGAGCTCTAAGTACATATGCGGATCAGATCTACGAAAGTTTAAAGGAGAATGAGAAAGATTTTATGCGGAAACTTATGCTTCGAATGGTACAGCTCAATGATGGAAGCTATACGAGGCGTAAAGTTTACTTAAAAGTGGGTACCAATAAGGATGAAGTCTGGATCGATGAATTGGATTATCCCAACCATCTAGATGCGACTAAAGATTCGGTGATCAATAAACTCTCTGATGCCCTTTTGCTGATCAAAGATCCTGAGGGTCGTTATGTGGAGCCCATGCATGACTCCCTTATTAATTATTGGCCGCGATGTTTGAAGTGGATTCAAACCTTTGGCCGGGAAAATCTGGTCCTGCAAAGAGATCTTTGGAGAGCGGTGGTTGAGCATCATAATTGGGAGCCAGATTTTACTTATGGTGGAGAGCCTAAGATCCCACTTTGGGATAATAACCCCAAGCTACAGCAAGTCCAAATTGCGGTAAGTGATCCCCAAAATAAATGGCTCTGTCAAGGCGGTTGGGCTGACAAAAGTATTACTCAATTGGCCTTTTTGATGTGGGAAAACGAACCCATAAAAGAAGAGTTGGCACGTATCGACCCTTGGCGACAATATTTTGAAGCCAGAGATGATGAAGGAATATTGGCCGAAATACAAGCCGGTATGGATCCTTGGCTCAATGAAAAAGAATTAGCATATGTAAAGCAAAGTTTCATCCGTCAAAGGACAGAGTTAGAAGAGCTAATTGCGCAAAGAAATGCGGCCATAAAGGCCAAGCAAGAAGCAGAAAAGCTCGCCATTGAAATCGGCAAACAGAGCGTGGCTTTTAAGCAAAAATATCAGCAAAAAGCGCGTTTGGATTTGACCCTCATTGCCTTGGGGGAGAGACCGAGCCTGCATATGATCATGGTCGGCATTGATGATTATCCAGAAGGACTTAGTGATCTGATGGGATGTGTAAAGGATGTAGAGAATTTAACGGCTGCTTTTAAAGGCCAAGAAGGAAAGCTATACCAGCAGGTCAATGTTCATCAGCTGATCAATGAGCAGGCAAGCGAGACCAATATTCTGCAAAAAGTAAGGGAAGTGCGGGCTGAGGCATTAGACACCGATTATGTATTTATATTGATCAGTGGGCATGGCACATTTGGGGAGGAGGAAATCAATGGAGAGATGGTTTCAGGTAGCTTTATCACCTATAGTGAGGGAAATCTTGATCGATTGACGGGACAAGAGCTTTGCGACGAATTGATGCAGTTCCAAGCTACGGTAATTTTGATGGCAGAAATATGTGATGGCGCGGCCTTTATCGAACCCTTGGCGCAGGCAAACAAATCTCAATCCTTTGAAAAGTTGACCCACAATGTCTTTGCGATAAGTGCTACTAGTCCTGGTGAAAAAGCAGGCGAGAATAAGGACGGAGGATACTTGAGCACCGCTATTTTTAAGTGCTTTGAAGACCCCAAAGCCGATCTTGACAGGAATGGTGTCATTTACTTGGATGAGGTATATCAATACACCACCGAAGCGATCAAAAAGCAAGGCTATGGTCGACAAAATCCGATGGCTTTCTCCCCTGCGACCTTGTCCAATATTCCGCTCATTCAAATTGGGGATAAATTTGAATATCCAAGCAAAGAAATCCCCCTTTCTGGGCACATTGAAGACGATAGGGTAATCGCAAGTATTTTGGCGCGTTATAAGCCATCAGCCACTAGATAATGAATATTGATTATGGGTTTAGAACGACTTGAGCAAAAAAGCTCTGATCCCGATTGGGAAAAATTCCTTCTTTACATTGAGAAGAAACGGACGCATGAAAAAGCCTTTCAAAAGCTTTTTGAGCGGCTATTAA